>MGDB01000023.1 GCA_001790645.1 Candidatus Schekmanbacteria bacterium GWA2_38_11 | reverse complement strand
TTCTTAAAAATTCAAGCATCAGTTGTATATATCAGCACATCACCTTAAAAGTCTTTTAAATAATACCAAAGTTCAAGGTTGAAGGTTTGCCTCACTATGATTTAGTTCTGGAGGGCAACTTTTTTCAAAAGATCCAGAGAATCTAATGCCTTCCCTGTCCCGAGAACCACTGCTGAAAGAGGATCAGGAGATCGTTTTATTGGAAGACCGGTTTCCTCCTTTAAAAGTATATCAAGACCTGAAAGCAAAGCGCCCCCGCCAGCCAGAGTTATACCTCTATCCACAATATCTGCAGCCAATTCTGGTGGTGTTCTCTCCAGTGCAACCCTGACAGTATCAACTATAGAATAGATAGGTTCTGAAAGAGAATCCCTGATCTCTTCATCATTTATGGAAATAGTTTTTGGCACACCTGCAACCAAATCCCTTCCTTTTACCTCTATAGTTTTCTTTTCTTCCCTTGGATAAGCAGAACCAATAGCTATTTTTATCTGTTCAGCAGTCCTCTCGCCAATCAATAGATTATATTTCCGCTTTATAAATGAGACAATAGCCTCATCCATTTCATCCCCGCCAACCCTCACTGATTTGCAATACACAATACCTGAGAGCGATATAACAGCCACCTCAGTTGTCCCTCCTCCCACATCAACTATCATATTTCCAAAAGGCTCCTCAATCGGCAGACCTGAACCGATGGCAGCTGCCATCGGTTCATCAATCAGATAAACCTCCCTTGCACCTGCCTGCTCAGCTGAATCCCTTACTGCCCTTTTCTCAACCTGAGTAATTCCTGAAGGCACACCAATAATTATCCTCGGTCTCACCAAAGTATTTCTGTTGTGGACCTTACGGATAAAATATTTTAACATCGCCTCAGTCAGGTCAAAATTTGCGATAACCCCATCCTTCATAGGCCTGACAGCAACAATATTTCCAGGGGTTCTTCCAAGCATTTCTTTAGCTTCTCTGCCGACAGCAAGCACACGGTTTGTATCCTTGTTTATTGCAACAACTGACGGCTCACTGAGAACAATACCCTTTCCTTTTACATATATAAGGGTATTAGCAGTCCCAAGATCTATTGCCAGGTCGTTAGAAAATTTGCCAATTAAATAATTTATCACCATTCCCACTCCATTCTCAATAATGAATTACCCCGCAGCAGAGCTGCGAGGAATTCTTTTGATTAAAATTCTAAATCACTTAGTGCTTAGAATTTATCATTCAACATTAATACCTCTCATATCCATCACGCCGGAATATATGTCTGGATCTTAAAGCTTGCATTTAATAAAAATAATTTTTCATAGCTTTCCTGTTTTATCTGAATTTGACTTATATATAACAGATAAGAAGAATTTTCAACCTGATAAAGAAATTTGGTCACTTCCTCAGCAGTAACTCCCTCTAAAGAGAATTTTACAGATACTTCTTCATAACCCTCAACTTTATTGAAATAGGGTTTTAAGTCCTTCACCTTATCATTAAGCTTAAGAGTGCTGAGTTCATTTAAAATATACGAGGCCAGGTTAAAATTTTTATTTGGGAGTCTGTTTTTAAAGGCTAAAAGCTTAGAATTTAACTCTTGGTAATTCTCTTTTACGACCTGAATCTTTTGGTCCTTTTCAAGATTTTTTTTTAGCTTTTTCTCATTCTGCGCCAGGGGGTTTAATATTAATAGAGAAAGTATCCAATATAGGATAACTATAAGAACAAAAGATGCTGTACCTATTACTAAATAAAAATCCCTTTTAGATAATTTATCAAGCTTTAAAATTTTTATAATTTTTAATATATCCATTGGCTTAATTTAACTCTATATCCAGAGTAAATTCTGCAATATTCTGAATCTGGTTCATCTGGATACTGCTGATCTTTATATCTTTAAATAATGGAGATAATTTTAACATATTCTGTAACTTATCCACTGATTCTAAATTTGCAGCCTCTCCCTTTATCTCTAATTTTTTTTCCCTTAAAGAAAGGTTTAAAATCTTAACTTGAAAATCCTTTGGAATAGTTGTACTCAATTCCCTCATTACTTCAAGGGGAGTACTTTTGGTTTCCATTATCTGCTGGAATTTACGGAATTCTTCCTTCACTTTACCAATATATTGCTCAGCTTGAACAACCTCATTAACCACGTTTCCGGTCGGAAGCATTTCCCTGTAAATTGACATTATCCTCTTTTCCACGTCCTTGTTCTCATTTTTTTTCTGAAAAAGATCAAATGTCAGATTAAATCCGCTTAAAACTATTATGGCCCCTAATAAGCCGGCAGCATATTTAATATTGTTTTTTACCTTTTTATCAATACTCTTAAATACATACTCTTCACGACGTAAATTTATTCTTCTGATTTCATCATCAGTCTCCAGAGCAGCTAATCCCAAAGAAATATGAAAAATTGGAGTATTAATAGCCTGCTCTTGTTCTATACCAGAAACCTCGAAAAATGACTTGGGTAAAAACAGTGAAACATTTGAGTTTAATTTATTTCCCAAAAACTGTGCAACCCCCTTCAAAGAAGATGTGCCGCCGCTTAAAAGAATTTTATTTACAGGATATTCACCTTTTTTTACCCTAAAAGAATTAATGGTGTAAGATATCTCTGTTGCGATTTCTTCTAAAGCCTTGGATATTATCTGAACTGTGTCTGAGATATAAGGAGATGTAAGATCAACGACAGGATCTTTTTTCAGAGTTTCAGCCTCTTCAAAGGATATCTCAAAACGATTTTTTATTTTTGTGGTTATAAAATTTCCGGCCTTCGGTATCGCTCTTGTGTATGCAAATTCTCCGCCCCTGAAAATATTTACGGTAGTATTTTTCGCTCCCAAATCAATATGAACAATAACCCCTTCCAAATTTAAAACGGATTCCTTCAAAGCGCGTAATATTGGAAAAGAATCTATAGTTATAACTTTGGGTTCAATCCCTGCAGCATTTAGGATGGACAGGTGATTTGATAAATTGCGTTTGTGCAGACAGAAAGCAGTAATCAGGGCGTTTTCCTGATTCTCATCACTAACCAGGAAATCCACCACTACCTCTTCAGGTGGAAATGGCAATGACTGCTCAATCTCAAATTTTATCACCTGCCGGATCTTTGCAGCTTCTTTAAAAGGTAATTTAACCTCTCTCACCATTATTAGTTTTGAAGGAAGAGATGTTATATATTCATCTGAAGTAAACCTCTTTTCTTCAATTGAGTCCTTTATGATTTTGGCTAAATCTGTATTCCATTCTGGAATAATAGAATCCGTTGCCTGTGCATCTGGCAAGGATGAAGGGATAGGTTTTTCCAAAAACCTTGCAGTCGCTTGCCCTCTGAAACTTTTAGTCAGCTGGACAAATTTAATCGAGTTTGACCCGATATCTATTCCTAAAACTGTTTTTGCCACTTCTTCTTACTCGGCTAATGTTGATTTTTAATTGCTATTACTGCTGCCCTAACTATATGTAATAAAAGCCCCCGATAAAGCCGGGTCTTTAGAGACTGTTGGAAAAGGATAATTTAACCAGCAATTGCCTGCCGGCAGGCAGGCAGTAAAAATTTTTTTATGTTTTTCAACACTCTCTTTAGATCCACTTGTAGTTTATAGTCAGAAATCCCTTCTCCTGCTCCTCTTATTAGCAATAAGAGGAGTATAACCAGCCACTCTTTCATTTTTTATATGCTAATGAAATAAGAATAGTCAAGCTAAAAAAGATTAAAGAAATTGATAGGCGGAACATTCCCTGCCTGCCGGCAGGCAGGTTGTCCCACTGACTTTTATACTTGACAAAAATTGTCATATATATTTAATAATAAGAGCATGAAGATCTCATCAAAAGGGTATTATTCCATTAAGGCCTTGATTGACTTAGCATATAACTTTTCAGGAAAACCCATACCTTTGTCTCATATTTCTGAAAGACAGCATATCTCTTTAAATTATCTTGAGCAATTATTTGTTAAGCTTCGAAGGGCTAAAATCGTCCAAAGCGTAAGAGGACCCAAAGGGGGTTACAAACTCCTGAAAAAGCCCCAGGATATTTCAATCAAAGCCGTGATAAGGGCTTTGGATATCTCCTTAGCTCCTGTCTTCTGCGTTGAGGACGACTCAAAAGAAAAAGGATGTGAACATCTTGAGGGATGTATCTCCTATATCCTTTGGAGAAAACTAGGAAACCAGATTGCCCAGCTGCTGGATTCCATAAACTTAGCAGATCTTATTGCTGAAGCAAGCAAGATGAAGAAAGAAGGAGTATTAGACCACGATTATATGTTTTATATATAAATGATTACTCTGATTAGAGAGAGATTTCACAGATTTTTAACAAAAAAAAGGAGATTAAAACAATCTGTGTAATCTTGTTAAAATCTGTGTAATCATTCCGCAAGGAGGAATAATAAATTGAAAAAGCTTTATTACTTTGATTATAATGCGACAACACCTCTGCATTCTGAAGTCCTGGATGCTATGATGCCTTACCTTAAAGATCGTTACGGAAATCCATCGAGCTCACATATCTTTGGCAGAGAAACCAGGGCCGCAGTTGAGAAAGCAAGGGAGATGGTTGCAAAAATTTTAGGAGCTGACCCTTCTGAAATTGTATTTACAAGCTGCGGTTCGGAGTCAAATAATTTAGCCCTTAAAGGATTGTTTTCAGCCCATTGCAAAGCAAAAAATCATATAATAACTTCTTCAATAGAACATCCTGCAATATTAAGCACATGCAGTTTTTTAGAGGAATCAGGCTACAAAGTCACATATCTCCCCGTTGATGGAAATGGAAGGATAAGCTTATCTAAGCTGAAAGAATCTATCACAGAAAAAACTTTACTGATATCAATTATGCATGGGAATAATGAAATAGGAGTTTTACAACCGATTGCTGAAATTGGAGAAATTGCAAGGGAAAAAGAAGTTTTCTTTCATACAGATGCTGTACAGACAACAGGGAAAATACATATAGATGTTAACCAAATAAAGGTTGATCTCCTCTCATTATCAGCCCATAAGTTTTATGGTCCAAAGGGAATAGGCGCACTTTACATAAGAAAAGGGACTGAGATGCACTCTATAATTCATGGAGGACACCAGGAAAAAAACCGCAGGGCAGGAACTGAAAATGTAGCAGGAATTGCAGGACTTGGAATGGCTTGTGAAATTGCCATGAGAGATATGGATAAAGAGTTCAAACATCTGATAACCTTAAAAGAAAAATTATGCAATGGGTTGATGAAAAAAATTCCAAAAATAAGAATTAACTGCTCTTTTGAAAATTGCATGCCAAATACCCTTAATGTAGGGTTCTTGGCAATCGAAGGTGAATCCCTTCTCATCAATCTCGACCTCAAAGGGATAGCCGTATCAACCGGATCAGCCTGCAGTTCAGGCTCTGTAGAACCATCCCATGTGCTCAAGGCTATCGGAGTCCCGGTTGAATACATTCAGGGTTCCATAAGATTCAGCATTGGCAGGTTTACAACTTCAGAAGATACAGATTATCTTTTTGAGGTTTTACCGCCTATTGTTGAGCGGTTAAGGAGCATGTCACCGCTCTGGGATGATAAACAATAAAAAAGGTAGAGGTCTGAAGTCCTCTAATATCCAGGTTCAGCAGCCTGTTGAAAGTCTATGGATATAGGTTAATTGGATATAACAACTCGTCGTAGAAACAGACCTCCGCAGGGTGTTTGAAAAACATAAAAACAATTTTGCTGCCTGCCTGACGGTAGGCAAGTAGGGGCCTCATATCGAGCCTGAAAAGGCTCTCCCACAATTGTGGGAAACCCCTTCTGGGGTTGATTCTCCTCATGCCCTCTCCTGATGAGCTGAAGGCTGAAAGCTATTAGATGGCAGGGACAGTGCCCGCCCCTAACAATTGTTGTTTAAATTACCTTTTTCCAACACCCTTAAAGCCCATTTATATTTTTTTTAAAAGCTTCCTTGATTTTTATTTTTTTTTGACCTATCTTAAAAAATACTTTCACATAGCATTGTGGTTAGTTCACTAACCTATAAAGGGATTCAGGATTGAATAATAAGAAAGGATTTTTTTACTGGCTCGATAAGTTTTTTAAGGGACTTTTTATTTTAATTGGTTTCCTGGTTTCTATTTTAGCAGGTTCCGTTGGAGGTGTTGTAGGGGCTTACCTCAGAGATTTACCCGCCGTTGAAAAACTGAAAGCTTACGAACCTGATAAGGTTGCAAGGCTTTATGCTGATAATGGAGAAATCTTTGCAGAATATTTTATTCAGAAGAGAATATTAATTACCCTTGACCAGGTTCCAAAAAACATGATCAATGCCTTCTTAGCCATAGAAGACAATAATTTTTACAGCCATTTTGGAGTAGACTGGAGAGGCATAGTAAGGGCTGGAGTTGTAAATTTTTTTTCAGGGAAAATAAAAGAAGGTGGCAGCACAATTACCCAGCAGCTTGCAAAAGTTATTTTCCTAACACCTGAAAAGACCCTTGAAAGAAAGATCAAAGAAGCCCTCGTAGCACTGCAGCTTGAAAAAAAATATACAAAAAATGAAATCCTGGAACTTTACTTAAACCAGATATATTTGGGCAGCGGTGCTTATGGAGTTGAAGCGGCAGCATTGACCTATTTTGGAAAACATGCAAAAGAACTGAATACTGCTGAATGCGCTTTAATAGCCGGACTCCCGAGACTCCCGACCTTTTATTCTCCATTCAATAATTATGAAGTTGCAAAAAGAAGGAGAAATATTGTTTTGGCAAAAATGGCTGAGTTAGGATACATATCCTACAAACAATCCCAGGAATTATCAAAAACTCCTCTCAAACTGACAGGTGAGCATAACTGGGACAGCAAAGCTCCATATTTCTCGGAATATTTAAGAAAATATATTGAAGATAAATACGGCTCAGAATTACTTTATAAAAAGGGAATTAAAATCTATACACCATTGAACCTCAAAATGCAAAAGTCCGCTGAAAGGGCCTTAGACAAAGGGTTAATGGAAATATCACGCACAAAGAAATTTAAAACCGCCCCGCAAAGTCAAAGAGACTTGATATTTGATATCTATTCAAAAACAGAGAATTTAGAAAAGGATAAGTTGTATTATGGAGAGGTAACAGAAGTAGATAAGAATTATTTTACAGTTAAAGTAGGAATTTTTTCAGGCAAAGTTAAAAAGGATGGCTGGAAATGGACAAAAAGAGAACTTGCCTCCGAATTAGTCAAAGAGGGAGACCTTGTAGGTTTAAGTTTTGCGGAGAATAAAAAAGACGGGGAATTTTTGTTCACTTTAGAAAACTTCGTTGAAATCCAGGGTGCTGTCTTAGCCCTGCAGCCAAGCACAGGATATATTAAAGCAATGGTTGGGGGACTGGATTTCAATATCAGTAAATTCAACAGGGCAATCCAGGCAAAGAGGCAGCCAGGTTCTGCTTTCAAGCCATTCATATATACTACAGCTCTTGATAACGGTTTTACCCCGTCAAGCATCATAATGGACACACCTGTATCTTTCAGAGGAGCTGACGGAAAAATCTGGGCACCATCAAATTATGATGAAAAATTCAAAGGCCCTGTAAGCCTGAGAATGGGACTTGAAGAGTCAAGGAATATTATTGCAGTTAAGTTACTTGAGAAAGTAGGGGTTGAAAAAGTCGTTGCAACAGCAAGAAGAATGGGGATTAAGAGCCCTCTTGAGCCTTATCTTTCACTGGCACTTGGACCCTCAGTCTTATCCCTTCTTGAGATAACTTCAGCTTACGGTGTTATCGGGAACCAGGGAGTCAGGGCAGAGCCGGTAAGCATCCTGAAAATCGAAGATTCAGATGGTGTAATCATAGAAGAAAACTACCCTCAGATACATGGGGTATTAAAACCTGAGACCGCTTATGTGATGACAAGCATGATGCGGTGGGTTGTGGAGAGAGGAACAGCAAAGAGAGTAAGTGAGCTTAAGATGCCGATTGCAGGAAAAACAGGAACAACAAATGATTTCCGTGACGCATGGTTTGTCGGCTTTTTCCAGGATCTGGCAGCCGGAGTATTTGTAGGTTACGATGACAACAGGGAAATTGGTTACAAGGAAACAGGAGGAAAAATAGCGGCTCCAATCTGGACCAATTTCATAGGCGAATGTTTTAAGCCTGACCAGGTTAAGGATTTCCCGGTTCCGGAAGGAGTGACGTTCGTCACCGTAGATCCAAGAAGCGGTAACCCGGTGAGCAAAGATTCTCAAAATGGCCTGCTCCAGGCTTTTATCAAAGGAACAGAACCAAAATCCGGAGCAGGCAACGGCAACAAAGGTGAAACAAAAAGCCCCTCAGAGAGTGGAAATGAAAACTTTTTAGGCGAAGGAATGTAGGGTAACGCAGTATCATAGTTTGGAGTAACGAGTAGGATTCAGCGTTGGAGTTCTGAGGTAGCCGCAGGCTTTAGCCTGCGTTACCGTTTAGCGTTCGGAGTAGGACTGAAAAGTAAATTAGAGAGTTAAGAAGATTCCCTCTCCTCTTTTTGCGAGAATGTAGGGCAACCCTTTAGGGTTGCGTATTAAGCAAGGCTACCTTGCCCTACAAGGAACAGGGTGAGGGGAAAGGATTGCTGAAAGCTGATAGCTGACAGCTAATCAATATACATTTAACATATTTATAAAAATGAAAATCAAACCCAAAAATCGGGCAGTAATCTTAAGCAATGGGAATTTTGGAAATATAAATTCCTATAAAAAATTAATTAAGAAGAATGACAAGATCATCTGCGCTGATGGAGGTTTAAGATTTGCCAAAAAGCTTGGGATTAAACCAGACATATTGATAGGTGACTTTGACTCACTAAAGAAAAGTGATTTTTCAGGTCTTAACAAAAACAAGACCAAGGTCTTGAGGTTTCCCAAAGAGAAAGATAAGACTGATACTCAGTTGGCACTTGAATATGCTTTATCCTCCGGAGCAAGAGAAATTATCATGCTCTGCTCTCTTGGAGGGAGAGTTGACCACATGCTGGCAAATATCCATCTTTTAAGAATGGGAGTCAAAAAATCTGTCACTATTAAAATCCTTGATGAATCTACAGAGGTAAGAATTATAGATAAATCTCTGGATATAAAAGCTACAAAAGGAGAGACAATCTCTCTTCTCCCCTTTTCTGAAAAGGTCAGCGGTATTTATACAGAAGGATTAAAATATCTGCTCAAAAATGGAACTATGATTTTAGGA
>MGDB01000022.1 GCA_001790645.1 Candidatus Schekmanbacteria bacterium GWA2_38_11 | reverse complement strand
AATTCATTAAAAGTTTTATTACAGCCAGAATGATGTTTTATTAAAATCTATGTAATCTTTAATTTAATCTAATGTAACTGCTTTAGGGTTTTTGCTGTCATTCCCACCCCGTATCGGAGTATGGGGTAAACTCCAGTGGGAATCCAGACGTCGTCCCCGTGAAAACGGGGAACCAGAATACCATAAAAACCTGGATTCCTGCTTTCGCAGGAATGACTGAAGATGGAGTCTTATAACATTAAATATGAAAATAGCTCACTGGAAAGGGTATGAAAAGAAATTTGTAATTGATGAGGTAGCTAAGCCGGAACCTGGCAAGGGAGAGATTCTCATAAAAGTAAAATCCTGCGCTGTGTCAGGAACTGATCTTTACCGCTACAATCAGCAAAAGCAGATAAACATAATCCCTTATAAAATTGATGAAACACCGGGACATGAAATTTCGGGTATAGTGGAAGAGATATCCCCTGGAGTTAAAAACTTAAAAGCCGGTGACAGGGTTGTGGTGCAGCCATTCTGGGGGTGCGGTAAATGTTATTACTGCAAAAAAGGGCATGAAAACTCCTGTAATCAAATTCATGCTGTCGGGTTTAACTCTCCTGGAGGACTGTCAGAATATATAAAAGCTAAATCATCCTTTGCCTTTAAAATCCCTGACGGAATTTCCTTTGATGAAGCAACCCTTACCCACCACACAGCCGTTGTATATTACAGTCTGAAAGTTTCTGGTATGAAATTTAATTCAAAATCAACAGGAGCTATCTTTGGCATAGGAAACCTCGGTCTTTTGATGGTTCAGGTCATGAAACATCTTGGGATTAAGGATTTCTTCATCATCGATATAAACCAGTCCCGCCTTGACCTTGCCCAGGAGCTTACAGGCGGGAAGGCTATAAACCCAACTACATTTGAAGACCCTGTTAAATCAATCCTTGATGCAACAGAAAATATCGGGGTTGACTTCTCTGTGGAGCTTGCAGGCGGAAACGCACCGACTCTTGAACCTGCAATAAAGGTAATAAAAAAGGGTGGAGTATTTATAGCAGTAGGCGTGAGAGACCCCTCTGATACTCTTAACTTGAGAGAAATAATGCGCAGGGATTTAAGGATTCAGGGCTCTACTGCACATACAAGAACTGAAATGAAGGAATCCCTCGGAATGCTGCAGATTGGTGCCATCAATGCAAAGAGATTAATCACCCATACATTCCCTTTAGAAAAGATAAATTACGCCTTTGAAACACGGCTGAAAGACCCTGCTGCAATTTCAGTAATTGTTAATCCGTAATCATGAAATGCAATTTGTAGGGTTCGTCCCCCGAACGAACCGAATGAAATAATTATCTTAGGCACATTTGGGGAATGTGTCCTACATTTTAATCAAAAGAATTCCTTAATGCTTTGCATTGGGGTAAAAAATATTAAAGGGCCGTCATTCCCACGAAAGCGAGAATCCAGACGCTGTCCCCGCCTGCCTGCCGGCAGGCAGGTCTTGCCTGACTGTCCGAGGCAGGCAACCGTCTAACAAACACGGCTTTAACTTGTTAAGAATGTAGTTGCTAAAAGCAAGGCTAAAGCCTTGCCCTACAGCTTAAAGCTAACTACATCAGGCTTTCTTTGCTGTAACTATTCCTAATGCTCTGTAAGAGCCGCTTATCTCGTGAAGCGGTGTAAATTTAATACCCGTAAACCCTGCTTTCTTAAGCCAGCCGCTCATCTCTCCTCTTGATCTTGAATCGCCTCCTCTTGTCTCTATCAGAAGGGCAAGAGAGAAAATAGCCGGAAAGAGCGGCCCTGTGCGACCATCGTCTATTATTGATTCTTTTAGTATGATACCTCCTCCTTTGGGAAGATAGTCGTAGGCTTTTTTGATCATGGCATAACAGCCTTCTTCGTCGTAGCCGTCAAGTATTCCAGATATTAAAATCAGATCAGCCCCTTTTGGGAACTCATCTTTGATTATGTTCCCCGGACAGGTTCTGACCCTGTCCTCTACTCCGTGCTCAGCAATTATCTCTTTTGCAATCTCACATACCGGAGTAAAATCAAAGACTGTTGCGGTAAGGTGAGGGTATTTTTTTACTGCCATTATGGACAGTATTCCGGAACCTCCTCCTAAATCTAACAGGTCCTTATACTTTGAGAAGTCAAACTTCTCTGCTAACTCCTTCGCAGGATTTATGCTGTAGTTATGCTGGGCTTTATGCGAGACCCTTACTATCTTTGGATCAATTGCAACTCTATCTATGGTATCCCCTTTACCTCCAAAAACAGAATGGAATTTATCTGACTTTATTATCTCCTCAATCTTTCCCCACGAATTGTAAAGAAAGTTGTTGTTTGCCTTGCAAAAATCTCCAATATATCCGGGCTTATTTTCAACCAGGAATCTCTCTGCTGCTTTGCTATTATAATACTTCCCGTCTTTCTTTTTAAGCAACCCGCAGGCTGTGCAGACCCCAAGAAGACGGAACAATGAGCGCTTAGGTAGTTTTAGTTCAGAGGAAAGCTGCTTGATCGTCTTTCCTTTCCCTGAGAGGCTATTAAATACATTAAATTCAACAGCCGCAAATAAGGATTTTGAAACCTGATACCCTGCTGCGATTTCTAAGATGTCATCAAGATCTTTCATAATGTTTCCTCATATTGATAATTAGTTCTTAAAAATGGGTAGGGGCGACTTTAGTCGCCATTAATCCTTAGACAGGCTCAGGATTGCTCATGGTGAACATGGTCAGCTTTGTGAACTCTAAGCTTGCCAAAGAACCGAACCATCGAACCAAAACGGGGAGGCTAAAGCCTCCCCTTCCCCTCAACATTTTTCTGCTTTGCACTTTTAATTTTTGGCTTTTTTTACTTGAACCCTCGAATCCTTGAATCCTTGACCCCTTCTGCATTAAACCTATTTCTGGTTTTTCCACAAAGGCGAAGTACCAAGCGCCCTTTTCATTTTACTTCCGCCTGTTTTACTGGGAATGATTTTATAGATTTTCAGCGCCTTCTCATTTTCCATAGAATTTTTGTAATACTGTATCTTCTTTTCCAGATACGAATCTTCCAGACCAAACCTTATTTTGTTGGCTTCTATTACTTTTTTAATCTCATCAATATATGTAACTTTCTCTAAAACTCCATCAATTATAACAGATTGCCAGGAACTCCTGTCATCATCCCACCTAAAAACATTAAAACAGACTTTTTTATTTTTAGTCAAATAACTCCACTTCCTCCCAGTCTGGAAAAATGAAAGATAAATAGATTTATCTATATACTGGTATCCCATTGGTATGCAGTAAGGGTCCTCTCTGTCAGAAAGACCCAAAACACCATCTTCCTGCTCTTTCAGCAGTATTTCAATTTCTTCCTGTGTAAGGGGCTCCATGATTGCCTCCGGTTGAAAATGCAAAGGTTAAAAATAAAAAATCAAAATTAAGGTATTTTTTTGATATTTGATTTTACGTCAATTTTAAACTTTTGCTACTTCACTCCCATAAAAATCGCATAATGCCTGTGTTTCCAGATAAATTCTACTTTTGAAAACCCAGCCTTTTTTAAAAGATCAAGGTGGTCAACTGTTGTTGCCGGATTTATCCCCATCTTATCCCTTCTTTTCTTAAACACTCTGTCAAGGTCTTCATCAGTAAACTTTTTCCCCATAACTTTTAAAATCTGATCCCTTAAATATTTTCTGTGTATTTTTACAAAAATCTTCTGGATAGACTGGGAATTTGCCTTTACTGCACAGGAATAAATAAAAGTCCCCTTTTTCTTTAAAACCTTAAAAATTTCTTTAAAGAACTCTCTTCTTCTCCTGGTTGATAAATAATGTAAAGTAAGGGATGAGCAGACAAGATCAAATTTGTCATTAACCCCGTTAAGCCATAAGGGTTTGTTAAAATTTCTTTCTAAAATTTTTATCTTCCCGCTAAATTTTTTAAGTCTCTCCTGTGCATTGGCAATCATCTGTGCTGATCCGTCTATGCCTAAAAAATCAGATTCAGGGAATCTGTTAAATATCCTCTCAGTCAAAGCACCAAGTCCAACCCCTATCTCCATCACTTTAAGAGCTTTATTTTCATCAAAAGGTATCATCGAGGTGATTATGTCAAGCATCTCATCTTTTTTGGGGATGACTATGCTCTGCATCATATCATATTGGGTGACTTCTTCGTTTGACCAGACTTTGGGATTTCCTCCGAGACTTGGTTTTCTCATTTCCATTCTCCCATTAAAATTTATGGAAGTTTTTATTGAAAGTTTCTTATTTTGTTTTTTATTTTAGATGTGAGAAAAGAATATATTTCCCACTTATGGAAGTCAAGAGATTGTATAGACACCAGATTTTTTCTTGACTAAAAAAACAATCCTGATACAAAATAAGCAATATTGCACGCATCTAAGTTTAGCTCATATCCCACAATATTCCAGATTTTGAATAAAGGCTTTTTAAGCCAATGCTTATAAAGTCGGAGGATATAGTTTATGGAAAAATATATAAATATGCAATTTCTAATTCCAGTTTTTTAAGACTGATACACCTAATTGTTTATAGCTTATTTTGTTGAAATTGACAACTATCTCTGTTGAGGAATTCAACAGGGTAAATCTTTTTTAAAAACAAAAAGATTTTCTATGGTTCTAATTTTTTTAAAAATTCTATGTAAATATTTTCAACAATCGCTCCTGTTGAAAAAATCAATTCTTTTTTTAGAAGATATTTTTCTTTCGTTCTAAGGCCTTGAATATCTAAGTAAATCACTCTCACCCCTTAAAATCATTTCATATCCCTCTTCTCTGGCATGGTATTTGCAGTAGAGATAATTGGGAGAATCGAGTCGGGAGACTCGACTCTACCCGGGTAGCGACAGGTCTCCTGACCTGCCAAATAAAGGGATTTCAAAATGAAAACTTTAAACCAAATAGAAAGGAGGGAATGAAAATGGTAGCAATACTGGTAGTAACAACCATTATCTGCTTTGTGCTTATAGACCTTGCTTTTCTTATTGTTGAAGCCAAGAGACAAAAGAGGGTTCTTGCTATTGCCTCAGAGGCAAGTACCATAGCAGATAGTGAAGGAGTAAAAGCGAGCCACAAACCTGTTAGTAGCTTCAGAGAGTCAGATTATCGGATACCAATGGGGGTCTTTTTCCATAAAGGCCATACCTGGGCAAATATTTTGACATCCGGATACGTTAAAGTCGGGATGGATGATTTTGCCCAAAGGAGCATTGGTAGATTCGATGAAATCGAACTCCCACCTATTGGAAAAGAGGTCAGGCAAGGTGGGAAAATATTTGCAATTAAGCAAGGCACAAGAAAGGCAACCTTCCATTCACCAGTAGATGGGGTAATCAGCAGTGTTAACCATACATTGTTAGAAAGGCCGGAAGTTGTAAAGAAAGATCCTTATATTGATGGCTGGGTCTATGCAATAAAGCCAAGCAATTTAGGCGAGAATATCAAAGCTCTCAAAGTAGCTAAGGATGCAGCGCTCTGGTTAAAGGAAGAGATTACTAAGTTTAAAGAGATTCTAATGAGAAGGAACTTAAACCTCTTCCCAGAGTATGCAACTGTTCAGGACGGTGGCGACATAGTTGACGGGCTTCTTGAATTTCTTGGTGATGAGCAGTGGGATCTTTTTAATAAAGAGTTTTTAAAAAAGTAACATTAGGTAAGTTTTGGGCATATGCGAAGGAGATAGATTATGGATATAAGGAGAAGAACTTTCCTGAAAATAGCAGGATTAACTGGTGGAACTTTAGTTTCCGGTGGTTTCAAAAATGCTCAAGCTGTAATCCAAGATCCGTCTTTACCAGATTTTAGTGGTATGTTAATTGATACGACAATGTGTATTGGATGTCGCAGTTGCGAAGCCGCCTGCAACGAAGCGAATAAATTGCCTCCTCCTAAAGTTCCTTTTGATGATGAATCAGTTTTTGAGAAGTATAGAGATACTGAACCGGATGTCTATACTGTAGTGAATCGATATCCAAACTCTAAAGATCCAAAAAATCCAATCTTTGTCCGCAGGCAGTGCATGCACTGTAACCAACCTGCTTGTGCCTCTGCCTGCCTTGTAAAAGCTATGGAAAAGACCAAAGAAGGCCCTGTGTTTTATAACAAGGAAAAGTGTATGGGATGCCGGTACTGTATGGTTGCTTGCCCATTTGATATGCCAAAGTTTGAGTATAACAAGGCTATGCCCTATGTACGGAAATGCACATTCTGTTATCTTCGGCAGAAGGAAGGTAAGAAGCCTGCCTGTGCTGAAGCATGTCCAACCGGGGCTACACTCTTTGGAAAGCGGAAAGAACTTATCGAGATTGCTAAAACCCGTATTTATCAGAATCCTGATAAATATGTTCACCATATTTATGGCGAGGCTGAGGTTGGAGGCACTGGATGGGTTTATCTATCAAGCGTTCCTTTCGAGCAAATAGGTTTTAAGACAGACCTTGGCACAGTTGCTTATCCAGAACTTACAAAGGGCTTTCTTTATGGAGTTCCAATTGTTCTGCTTCTATGGCCTACATTCCTACTTGGTATAAGTTACTCAAATGGGGAAAGGAAGAACACAAAGGAGGGTTGGAAAGATGTTTATTCAAGATAATAGCATAATTATGGATGTGAAAAAGACATTCACTTTCATCTTGAGCGAGATAAAACCCAAAGGGAAGGTGTTTACTCCTTTTAATGTTATAAGTGGAGCAATAATTCTTTTGGGTATTATACTTATAATATTTCGGTTTGCAAAAGGGCTTGGAGCTGTCACAAATCTTTCTCAGGAGTATCCTTGGGGATTGTGGATCGGTTTTGATGTCGTCACAGGTGTCGCCTTTGCAGGAGGGGCTTATGTACTCACATTCATGGTTTATGTACTTAGAATGGAAAAATATCACCCTATTGTCAGAGTGACTGTCCTTAACGGATTTCTTGCCTATGTATTTTATGCTGGGGCGCTACTTCTTGACCTTGGCAGACCGTGGAATGTGATAAATCCGATAATCGGTAATTCTTTTGGGGTAAACTCAATTCTTTTCCTTGTTGCATGGCATTTCATGCTTTACATGATTGCTGAATTTATTGAGTTCTCTCCAGCAATAGCAGAATGGCTTGGATTGGAAAGAATAAGGAAGGTATTAAATTCACTCACCTTGGGTGCTGTGATATTTGGAATAACACTTTCAACTCTTCATCAATCAGGGCTTGGTGCGCTCTTCTTATTGGCAAAAGGTAAGATCCATCCTCTCTGGTATTCAGAGTTTATTCCTATACTCTTCTTTGTATCAAGTATATTTGCTGGTCTTTCAATGGTGATACTTGAGGGAACTATTAGTCAGCGTGTTTTTAAAGATAAAATCAGCCCGGAACACCGGGCATCACATGATGAAATTGTAATAGGGCTTGGAAAGGTTGCAGCAGGTTCTATGTTTGTATATTTTTTCATGAAGGTTTTAGAGATAATTCATGGTGGTGAGTGGAATCTACTTTTTACCCCTGCAGGATACTGGTATCTTGTTGAGCTCTGCGGGCTAGTTTTAATTCCCTGTATAATTTATGCCAAAGGTGTAAGAGATGGGTCAACAAAGCTACTTCGTGTGGCTTCAATCCTTACAATTATAGGGATTATTGTTAACAGACTCAATATCTCTATCATAGCTTTTAAGTGGGATGCACCTGTAAGATATTATCCTTCATGGATGGAGATAGAAATTACACTTGCAGTAATTTTTGCTGAAATATGGGTTTTCCGTTGGATAGTGAACAGAATGCCTGTTTTAAATGAACATCCTTTTGAGAAGGATATTGGATAAAACCAGCGGAAGGGAGGGTTTAATATGGGACAGTTTACCTATATAGATATATATGCAACCAAAGGGATAGAATATTTGATAGTTATAGGTTTCCTTTTTACATTAATTGCTTTTTGGAGGTTTTTAAATGTTAGTAAATTAAAACCTATCTCTAATGCAGTATTTGAAGGCATCAGAAAACTCTCTGAGCTAATTGAAGGTTTTTTAATTCCAGATGGAGTTTATTTTCATCCAGGTCATACATGGGTAAAGGTTGAGGACAATGATTTGGTGACTATAGGGATGGATGATTTTGCCCAGAAAATGGTCGGAGATGTAAGTGCAATAGAGCTGCCTCCTGTTGGGTCATTTGTGAGGCAAGGTGATAAAGGCTGGATGCTGAATGTAGACTCAAAATATATTGATATGCTTTCACCTGTTGATGGAGAGGTGGTTTCTATTAATCAAGGAATAAAAAATTCACCTGATAGTGTTAATAAAGATTCATATGGAGAAGGATGGTTGATGAAAGTCAGAGTGCCGGATCTTAAAATAAATTTAAAAAACCTGTTATCTGGCAACCTTGCTAAAAAATGGATAACAGATGCAAGTGAAAATCTCCGCCTGAGGATAAATCATGATGCCGGGTTAGTTTATCAGGATGGCGGCTTGCCTGTTAAAGGTATAGCAAAAAATCTAAACCCGGATAAATGGGATGAGATAGCAAAAGAATTCTTTCTAACAAAGGAATAAAAACATTCCTTTTAATATAGTGTTTAAGAAAGATGAGAGAGGAATCATTGCGGTGAAAGATATAAAAGATACAAACAGCCAATATCCAAGTAGAATCATCCCAGAAGGCGAGCTGAAATGTATCTGGATGACAGCGGGGCAGATCGCATATAAACTATGCAACTATGAGTATAATTGCGAATTCTGCCCCTTTAATGAAGCCTTCAGGAACAAAGATGAGCTATCCAGGCTTGGAGATGAAATACCTGATTGTGACAGGAATCTGCTCAAGATTGATTTTTTGCAGGAGATGATTAAAACCGGAAAGTGGACAGATAATAAAGGGATTGACGAGAGGAAGCTTTTTAAAGCCCTTTTTCTCTTTAATATAAGGACTGATTTATATTACAGTAAAAACCATAGCTGGGCTAACCCTGACAACGAGAAATCAGTTAAAGTAGGAGTGGATAGCTTCATCTCTAAATTT
>MGDB01000021.1:16429-16855 GCA_001790645.1 Candidatus Schekmanbacteria bacterium GWA2_38_11 | reverse complement strand
AGATGAAATAGGTCAACTCGCTACTTCGTTTAATAAGATGGTAGTAAACTTGCGTAAATCCTTTCAATCGCAGCAAGCCGCAAAAGAACAATACCAGAGCCTGTTTGATGGTGTTCCAGTCGGGCTTTACCGGAGCACTCCTGATGGGAAAAACCTTGATGCCAACCCTGCCATGGTGAACATATTGGGCTATCCAGACAGAGAGTCTCTCCTTGCGGCAAACGTGCCTGACTTATATGTAAACCCCGATGATCGTCTTCAGTGGAAGACACTGATGGAGCGCGAAGGAGTCGTGCGCAATTTCGAAATGGAATTACGTCACCAAGATGGAAGACTTATCTGGGTGAAGAATAACGCCAGAGCCGTGCGGGATGCCGACGGTCAATTGATCTTTTACGATGGGAGCCTTGAGGACATTACTGAGCA
>MGDB01000021.1:16025-16346 GCA_001790645.1 Candidatus Schekmanbacteria bacterium GWA2_38_11 | reverse complement strand
CCGACCTTTCCACTTTGTTAGATGAAACGGTTGTCCTTGTCTCTAAAACACTCGGTGTGGAATATGCCAAGGTTTTAGAACTACTCCCGGAAAATAATGCTTTGCTATTACGTGCAGGGATAGGCTGGAAGGAAGGTTTTGTTGGACATGCAACAATAGATGCAAAGAAAAATTCACAGGCGGCCTATACATTGCATTGCAATGAGCCGGTGGTAGTCGAAGATCTCAGCTCGGAAACACGATTTTCTGCTCCATCACTACTTCGCAATCATGGTATAGTCAGTGGCATGAGCGTTGTCATCCATGGCCAATACAGTCCTT
>MGDB01000021.1:14993-15951 GCA_001790645.1 Candidatus Schekmanbacteria bacterium GWA2_38_11 | reverse complement strand
CTTCAAAATTATCAGAGTGAATAAGACGTATGCAGAAACCTTTGGAGTGAAGCCTGAAGAATTGATTGGCAAGAAATGCTATGAAGTAAACCATGGCTCAAAAGAACCGTTGTCAAATTGTTTTTTAAAACAGGCAATTGAGACCAGGAAAACAGTCACTGAGGAATTTTTTGATCCTCATTTGAAAATTAATATTGAAGAGTCAGTTTCACCAATATTTAGTGAAATAGGTGAGTTTGTGGGTTCTGTCCATATTATCAAAAATATAACCGAGCGAAAGAAACTTGAAGAGCAGTTCCGTCAGGCGCAGAAGATGGAAGCAATCGGAAGACTTGCCGGTGGTGTTGCCCATGACTTTAATAATTTACTTACAGCTATCCAGGGTTATAGTGAAATGCTATCTGACAAGCTCGCTGAAGAAAACCCTCTCCGCAATTACGTCAATGAGATAAATAAAGCCGGAAAACGCGCGGCCTCCCTTACCCAACAACTTCTGGCGTTTAGCCGTAAGCAGATATTTCAGCCAAAGATAGTTAGCCTCAATGATGTAGTTTCAGGAATGAGCGGAATGATCAGGCGACTGATAGGCGAAGACATTGAAGTGATTATAGTGCCGGGAAAGGCGCTGGGGAACATAAAAGCTGACCCAAGCCAGATTGAGCAGATACTGCTTAACCTTGCTGTTAATTCACGTGATGCAATGCCTAAGGGTGGTAAACTTATCATTGAAACTAAAAATGCAGCTTTTGACGAGTCATATGTGAGCGGTCATCTTGCCGGCAAAACCGGTTCTTACATAATGCTGGCTGTTAGTGATACAGGGTGTGGAATAGACAAAGAGACTCAGGCACATATTTTTGAGCCTTTTTTTACTACCAAGGAGGTAGGCAAGGGAACGGGATTAGGTCTCTCAACCGTTTATGGGATTGTTAAGCAGAATGAGGGTTATGTCTGGGTT
>MGDB01000021.1:5479-14893 GCA_001790645.1 Candidatus Schekmanbacteria bacterium GWA2_38_11 | reverse complement strand
AAGCACGACACGGAGGCGAGGCACTTCTTGTCTGTGAACAATACAAAGGTCTAATAGATTTAGTGGTAACAGATATGATAATGCCTGAGATGAGCGGCAAAGAACTTGCAAAACGACTGTCATCTTTACGGCCTGAAATTAAGGTACTTTTTATGTCCGGCTACACAGGTGATGCCATTTTTTATCAAAGCGAACTTGATCCTGGAACAGCTTTTCTTCAGAAACCCTTTACTCTCGATTCGCTGACCAGTAAAGTAAGAGAGGTGTTGGATTCGCCTCAAAAAAGCTGATAGTAATGCGGAATCCAGTGTTTATGAAAATCCCCCTTTGTCCCCCTTTTTCAAAGGGGGATTTAAGATTTTCCCCCTTTAACAAAGGGGGGTGAGGGGGGATTTTAGGGTCAATGACGGCCGTTAATATTATTTTTTACCCCGATGCCTGCCTACCGTCAGGCAGGCAAAGCTTTGAGAAATTCTTTTTGTTAAATAAAGGGGAAATTATGGCTAAAAATAAAAGGATAAAATGCAAGCACTGTGATGGAGAAGGGGTCATTTCTAAAATTGAAGACTTTGCTGCTGATGAATGGGTAACGGGAGAAAAAGAGAGTATGCCGGTTGAAAGGGAAGAATGTGAAGCGTGTAACGGGACAGGGTATATTGAGGTGGAAAAGAAGAAGTAACTTAAAATATAGCTTACGGCTTACAGCTATCTCGATCTTTACTTCGCAGTGCTGCAAGCACTCTCTCAGGAGTGATTGGGACTTCCTTTATCCTTACCCCTATTGCATTGGAGACAGCGTTTGCAATTGCCTGGGAGGTACATTGAATCGGTCCCTGACCAACTTCCTTTGCCCCATAAGGACCGTATGGGTCGTTGCTCTCAACAATTATTGACTCAATTTCAGGGATTTCCAGAGGACGGGGTGTTCTGTAGTCCAGAAGCGAGGGATTTAAAACCTGACCGTTTTCCATCAGGCACTCTTCGTAAAGGGTTTGTCCCATGCCTGAAAAAATCTGGCCTTCCATCTGCCCTTCAACCGCCATTGGATTTATGGCAAAACCCACATCGTGAGCAGCAGTCATCTTCAGCAGTTTCACAAAGCCGGTTTCAGGGTCAACCTCAACCTCAGCTATCTGGGCCCCAAAAGAGTAGGCAAGTGAAGAATTGCCTTCAAGGGTTTTCGGGTCTGCTGCTGTGATTGGAGGGTTGTAAAATCCTCTTCCCATTACGTATCTTCCCTCAGTCGAATTAAGGGCTTCGCTTATTGCATCAGAAAAATTCATTGCTTTCTCAGGATTGTTTTTAACTGATATCTTTCCATCTCTGAATATCAGGTTTGAAGGCTTTGTTTCAAGTTTTCCTGCGGCAAGTTTTGCAATCTGGCCTCTGGCATCAAGCGCAGCAGCTTTAACAGCATTGCCTGTTGTAAATGTTCCTCTCTGTGAAATTGCACCGATATCAAGAGGAGTAACTTCTGTGTCTCCGGCTATGACAATAATATCTTCAAGTCTGATACCCAATGTTTCTGCTGCTATCTGGGCCATGGCAGTATAGGAACCCTGTCCCATATCAGGAAGACCGGTGAAAAGATGAACTGTTCCATCTTCCTGGATTTTTAGAAAAGCTGCTGAGGTGTCGTATAGAAACATTCCCTTGCCGCCTGAACGGATCATACCGCAGCCAATACCTATCCCTCTTAATTTTGGGAGCTTACCATATTTCTTTTTCCAGTTGCTCTGCTTTGCAGTTTTTTTTATGCAGTCAGAAAGACCACAGCTCGCATAATGGATTTTACTTGGGGTTGTGTATCCCTTTGTAACAGCATTTTTAAGATTCATCTCAACCGGATCAATTCCTAAGTCTTGTGCAATCTGGTCAAGCTGGCTCCCAAAGGCAAATCGCATTGCGACCATTCCTGCGCCGTGGTGGAAAAAATAAGGCGGGTTATTTGTGTAAACAAGTTTTCCTTCGCATTTGGCATTGTTTACTTTGTAAAGCATCTGGAGGTTGAGGGCAAGGAACCTCAGAACAATAAACTGCGTAGCTAAGTATGCACCGGAATCAATGGTAAAATTACCGTATACAGCCTGAATTGAGCCGTCTTTTTTGACACCTGTTTTAAAGTCCATTATGTATTTTCCACCGCCTCTGTAAACCAGAAATTCTTCATCGCTTGTGAACCTTAACTTAACAGGCCTTCCGGTTTTTTTAGAGAGCAGGGCTGCTATATAATGATAAGTACGGTCGCTCCCTCTCCCGCAGAATGCTCCTCCAACGTTTTGAATTTTAATCCTTACTTTGTTCTCGGGAAGTTTAAAATTATATGCCATGTTTTTCTGGATAAAATGGGAGGACTGAATCGGCGTCCAGACCGTGAGTTTTCCGGAGGAGTCAAAGTAAGCAACGCACATGTGATGCTCTGAGAAACAGCTATGGGTCGGGTTTATTACAAACCTGTCCTCTCTGATATATTCAGACCGGGCAAATCCCTCTTCAACGTTTCCAAAACTTACGTTAATATTATCCGGGATATTGTCATCGTAAAACTCATGGACTTTGGGAGATTCCTTTTTAAGGGCTTCTTCCATGTCAAAGACAGCAGGAAGGGGTTCATAGTCCACCTTTATCAGTCCTAAGGCTTCTATTGCCGTGTCTTCATCAACAGCAGCTACAGCAGCTACCTCATCACCTACAAATCTGACTTTATCAGTTGCTAAAACCGTTTCATCAGGCGCGGCATAGATTTCTTCAGTGTCTTTATTAAGAAGAATTGCTTTAACACCGGGAAGCTTCTCAGCTCTTGATGTATCTATGTTCAGGATTTTAGCATGGGCATGGGGGCTTCTCAGGACTTTGGCAAATAACATTCCCGGGAGGATTATGTCCTCAGAAAATTTTGCCTCTCCGGTTGATTTTATAGCAGCGTCTACTCTTGGCAAGCGTTTGCCGACTACGGAATATTTGTCAGGTTTGATTGTCATCCTTTATTTCCTCTAAAATAATCTTGTGGACAGGCGGGACGCCTGTCCTACGATTAAATAATTACATACTAACGAAGTAGGTCAGGCGTCTCGCCTGACTCCTATTATTCAGGAGAATCAACCCCTGAAGGGGTTTCCCACAATTGTGGGAGAGCCTTTCCAGGCTCGACGCAGGCTAAAGCCTGCGGCTACATTTCTTACAGCCTACAGCTTATAGCTTAAAGCTACTTCCCCTCACTAACCGCTTCTACAGCTTCAACAATTTTTTTATAGCCGGTGCAGCGGCAGAAATTACCTGCAAGTGCCTTTTTTATTTCATCTTTATTGGGATGAGGGTTTTTATCAAGCAAACCTTTAGCTGACATTATCATCCCCGGTGTACAATGACCACACTGGATTGCACCATGTTTTATAAAAGATTCCTGGATGGGATGTAAAGAGCCTTTTTGTGAAATACCCTCAATGGTTAGAATGTCTATTCCCTCTACCTCGAAAGCCAGAGTGAGGCAGGCAAGAACCGGAGAACCATTGATTATTACAGTGCAGGCTCCGCATGTCCCAAGTCCGCAGCTTTTCTTTGTTCCTGTGAACCCAAGGTTTTCCCTCAAGACTTCAAGGAGAGTTCTCCACGGCTCTATAGCGAGCTCGTATATATCACCGTTGACCTTTAAATTAATAATTTTCTTCACGACTACAGTACCTCTTTTTTTAAAAAGGGTTCAAGGGTTCAAGGAATTTAACATCCCCCTTAATCCTCCTTTTTCAAAGGGGGAGTTAATGAATTTCCCCCCTTTAGAAAAGGGGGGCAAGGGGGGATTTGATTTCCAGTTGATTCCTCGGCCCCTTTGTAGGGTGCATTCCCCGAATGCACCGCTGCGGCATGGTCAGGGACCATGCCCTACTTAATTCTTACTACTTAATCCTTAATCCTTTTCCAAGGCCTTCCTGATTCCCCTTCCAACGCAAACTTCTATCATCTTTCTCTTGTAACCCGGGGAAGCCCACAGGTAAGGAATTACGCTGATATCTTTGGAAGCAGTTTTTCCTGCTTCAGCAATTAAGGCCTCATCTATTTTTTTGCCTTTTAACTTCTCTTCAGCATTTTTTGCTCTCACAGGTGATGATGTTACAGCGCCGATAACGATCTTTGCATTTTTGCAGATTTTTTCTTTATTAAGTTCTAAAAGCACAGCGACATTTATAACCGGATATTCTAATCCCTCTCTAAAGCATAACTTGTTAAAAGCACCTCTCGTCTCTGCTCCCCCTGATGAGTTATTTGGAATGGTTATCTGCGTCATTATTTCATCCTGTTTCAGGATATTTACAGGCTCACCAACTCCTGTGAAGAAGTTTTCAATGGGGATTTCTTTGGATGTATTTTCAGAATTGCAGATTTTTACTCTGGCGTTTAAAGCTATCAGTGCCGGTGCTGTGTCTGAAGCATAGAGGGCATTGCACTTGTTCCCGCCTTTGATTACATAGCAGACAGAGCCTTTTGTTTTAAAACAGGGCGGCCTTGCATCTCTCCATTCCTTTGACTGGTTGTAGTACCAGCACCTTGTATCAAGGCAGATGTTTCCTCCAATGGTCCCCATGTTTCTGATCTGCTGGGAGGCAACAGAATCTGCTGCAGCAGAAAGAATAGGAAATCTTTTTTTGATTATGTCTGCGTCGGCAACAGATTGCAGGGTCACTAAAGAACCAATTGTTAGGGTATCGTTTCCACTTGAAAATTCCCCTGAATTCCCCTTTGATAAAGGGGGACTAAGGGGGATTGAATCTTTGTTTGATAGGGATGAAGAGGGATTTATAGTATCCAATCCTTTAATCCCTTTGAGGCTTATAATGTGAGCCGGGGCTTTTACCCTGTGTTTCATTGCTACCAGAAGGTCAGTGCCGCCTGCAATCACTCTTGCATTTCCGTTGTGTCCTTTTAATATGGAACAGGCTTCCTGGATATTTCCGGGTTTGTGGTAATCAAACTTTGGTAATCTCAAAGGTCATTACTCCTGCAAAAAAATTTTATTCAAAATAAAAAAATTAATCAAAAAAGTCAATTCCAATTTCCCAATTTCCCAATTTTGCTTGACTTAAAAATTAATATTTATAATATTTCATCCATGTCTCAGGGGTATTTTATTAGTTTTGGTTTATCTTAGAATTAGTTGAGAAGTTGAAAGGATTCAAGGATTCGAGGGATTAAATAAAAATCAAAATTCCCCTCACCCCGACCATCTCCCTCCAGGGGAGAGGGAGATGGTTGGTGACCCTTTTCCCTGCCTACCGGCAGGCAGGTAAAGGGGGGATTGCAGAAACAGACCTTTAGGTCTGTTGTTAACGGGTCTAAAGACCCGTTTCTACATCTGGATGATAAGGTGTTTTAATATGGTTGATCGTAGCTATTTTTCAAAGTGTGATGTGATAACCCCCAAGCCGATTGCGGGCAATTTATCCGTCACCGACCTTGTAGATAAATATTTTCTTGCCTATAACGGCAAGAGGATAAAAGAGATATGCCATCTCCTTGTAAAAAAGATTTTAAAGGAAGGTGTAACAGTTGGCATGAGTATTGCAGGTGCCCTGACTCCTGCGGGTTTGGGAATGTCTGCAATAGTCCCTTTAATAAGAAATGGTTTTATTGACTGGATTACAAGCACAGGTGCTAACCTCTATCATGATACGCACTTCGGACTGAATCTGGAACTCAGGCAGGGAAGTCCTTTTCTTAATGATACGGAGCTCAGGCGCTCAAAACTGGTCAGGATTTATGATATAATATTTGATTATGATGTCCTTCTTTCTACTGACAGCTTTTACAGGGAAATTTTAAAAGCCCCGGAGTTTCGCAACGAGATGAGCACAGCAGATCTCCACTACAATATTGGTAAATATCTCTTTGAGCGGGAAAAACTTCTTGGGATAAAAACACCTACACTCCTTTCAACTGCATACCAGTTTGGAGTCCCGATTTATACTCCTTCACCCGGGGATAGCTCCATTGGAATGAATATTGCAGAGCTTGCCCTGGAGGGGATTAAGCTTAAGGTATGGCCATACCTTGATGTGAATGAGACTGCTGCAATAGTCCTTGACGCCAAGAGGTTGAATGGGAAAAGCGCAGTATTTATCATAGGTGGCGGTGCGCCAAAAAATTTCATGCTCCAGACAGAGCCTCAGATCCAGGAAATCCTGAAGCTTGATGAAAAGGGACATGACTATTTCATACAGATTACTGATGCAAGGCCTGATACAGGCGGGTTGTCAGGGGCTACACCCTCTGAAGCTGTGAGCTGGGGGAAGGTTGATGAAGAGATGCTGCCTGATGCAATTGTAGCATATACAGATTTTACACTTTGCCTGCCAATTATCACAAGTTACGTCCTTGCAAATGTAAAACCCAGAAAACATAAGAGACTTTATGATAAAAAAAATGAGTTAGTTGAAAGAATGCAAAAAGAGTTTTTAAAAAAATCTAAAATTTAGAATTTTAGTGATTACAATGATTAATTTTAGATTACACAGATTAGATTTTAAAAAAAATCTCTGTAATCTTCTTTAAATCTGTGTAATTATATTTAGAAAGTCTGCGGGACAAGAATGTCCCGCCTACCTGCCTGTCGGCAGACAGGTCAATAGGCGGGGTTTTCTAACCCCGCATTTTTAAAGACCTTTTTAGGAAAGAAGTAGAATATGGAATACAAAGCATGGTTTCAGTGTATAAGTAATTGCGAAGGGAAATATGAATTAAATGAAGTAATCTATAACTGCCCTAAATGCGGTGACCTTTTAGAGGTAAGGCATGACCTGAATAAATTGAAGAAGAAAAGCGCATGGCAGTGGATGAAACTTTTTGACGACAGGTACCGCAGGGGCGAGTGGCCTTACGGGAGCGGAGTCTGGGGTAAGAAGGAAATGGTCTGCCCCGGTCTGGAAAACCAGAATATAGTTTCCATGTATGAGGGCAGCAGCAATTTATTCTGGGCTGAGAGGCTCGGAAAGGAGATAGGGTTAGAAGACCTGTGGGTGAAACAGTGCGGGAACAGCCATACAGGCTCATTTAAAGATTTGGGGATGACTGTACTTGTTTCAATGGTAAAGCAGATGATATCTGAGGGGAAAAAAATTACCGCTGTTGCATGCGCTTCAACAGGTGATACCTCAGCTGCTTTAGCAGCTTACTGTGCAGCTGCAGGGATACAGTCAATCGTATTTCTGCCAAAGAACAAGGTCTCTAACGCCCAGTTGATTCAGCCAATAGCAAACGGCGCCATGACTCTTTCACTTGATACTGATTTTGACGGATGCATGAAGATAGTCCAGGAGATATGCAGAAAGAATAATATATACCTGGCAAATTCCATGAATTCCCTGAGAGTCGAGGGTCAGAAGACAGTCAGCATTGAGCTTGTACAGCAGTTTGACTGGGAGGTCCCGGACTGGATTATAATACCGGGAGGGAATCTCGGAAATGTTTCTGCCCTTGGCAAGGGATTTCTTCTTATGCGGGATTTATGGATGATAAAGAAACTCCCGAGGATTGTCTGTGCCCAGGCAGAAATGGCTAACCCACTGTATCAGAGCTATTTAAAGGGTTTTGAGGAATTTAAACCAATCCATGCAAAGAAGACCCTTGCAAGTGCAATCCAGATAGGTAATCCCGTAAGCTTTAAAAAGGCTGTTAAGGTATTAAAGGAGTTTAACGGAATTGTTGAACAGGCTTCTGAACAGGAACTTGCAGATGCAGCAGCCAAGGGTGACTGGACAGGGCTTTTTAACTGTCCCCACACCGGTGTAGCCCTGGCAGTGCTTTTTAAACTCTTAAAGAAAAAAGTGATAGCTCCACATGAGAGAGTGATTGTCATTTCCACAGCACACGGTTTGAAGTTTACGGAGTTTAAGCTCAAGTACCATGAGAGCAGGCTAAAGAACATAACTCCTCATTATGCAAACCTGCCAATAGAAGTTCCTGCAAAATATGATGCTGTGCGGGATACCCTTTTCCGCGAGCTTGAGAAGAAGGATAAGAGGAGAAAAAAGTCTTTGCAGAGATAGATGGGCTAAATGACAAATGAACGACAGGAACGTCGTTATTTCTGTCATTATACCATTTCCCCCCTTTAGAAGAGGCTGTGTCATAATCATGTTTCAATGGTAGCCGCAGGCTTTAGCCTGCGTTAAACTCATTGATATAAAAAGATGGGTGATTCGCAACCTAAAGGTTGCGGCTACATTATGACACAGTCTCGAAAAGGAGTTCATAGAAAAAACAATAGCTCCTTTACAAGATTGAGCTTTCCTCAAGATGGTATTTGTACTGGAGTTGATAAAGCTTATAGTATATTCCTCTGAGATTTAAAAGCTCCTTGTGGGTTCCGGTTTCCCTGACCATTCCTTTGTGGAGGACTATAATCCTGTCAACTCTCTGAATGGTTGAGAGGCGGTGGGCGATTATTATTGAAGTCCGTCCTTCGGTCAGTTTAAAGAGAGCGTCCTGGATTAATGTTTCAGTGATAGTGTCAACGCTTGAAGTGGCTTCGTCAAGAACAAGAACCTTGGGCTTGAAGACAAGGGCTCTTGCAAAAGAGAGGAGCTGCCTTTCTCCGGTAGAGAGGTTTTGTCCTCTCTCCCTTACAGTCTCGTAGTATCCATCAGG
Organism: Candidatus Schekmanbacteria bacterium GWA2_38_11; assembly: GCA_001790645.1. Lineage (GTDB taxonomy): Bacteria > Schekmanbacteria > GWA2-38-11 > GWA2-38-11 > GWA2-38-11 > GWA2-38-11. The sequence goes on along the minus strand of MGDB01000021.1, from coordinate 6,256 downwards.
AAGGTTTGAGATGAACCTGTGAGCATTGACAAGCTTAGAGGCCTCAATGACTTCTTCATCAGTGATGGAATTCTTGCCAAGCCTGATATTGCTCATTATGTCGCCTGAGAAGAGGAATACATCCTGAAGTACAACGCTGATCTGCGTTCTTAACCAGGACTTATCAAGTCCCCGGATATCAGTTCCATCAATCAATACCTCTCCTCTGTCAATGTCATAAAACCTGCTTAATAATTTTATTATTGTTGATTTCCCTCCGCCGGTAGCGCCTACTATTGCAATTTTTTCTCCGGGATTAATTTTAAAACTTACATCTTTAAGAATATAGTCCCCCGGATTATAGGAAAAATAGACATCCCTGAATATTATCTCACCCTGCAAATTTTTTAATTTTCCTTCTCCGTCCATTACAGAAGCAGTTTGCGGAGATGAAGATGGTTCAGGAGCATATACCTCTTCCTTTTCATCCAGCAGATTAAATATCCTTTCAGAGGAAGCCATTGCCTGCTGCATAATGGCATATTTTGTTGAAAGGTCTCTGATGGGTCTGAAGAATTTATCAACATATTCTATAAAAGCCACTAAGGCGCCAAAAGTGATAGTCTGTCTTACTATCTGACCGCCGCCAAACCAGATTATAAGGGCAACTGCAATTGCTCCTATTAACTCTACAAAAGCATAAAGGATGGCATCGTAATAAACTGACCTGATATTGGGAATACGATATTCGTCATTGATTCTCTGAAATTCTTTGATGTTTTTCTTTTCCCTGTTAAA
>MGDB01000021.1:2697-5393 GCA_001790645.1 Candidatus Schekmanbacteria bacterium GWA2_38_11 | reverse complement strand
ATGCCAAGAAGGATAAAAAAGTCTCCTGCAAAACCTGCTACTCCGGCTGTAAACATTTCACTTAAGGATTCCACATCGTTTGTAACCCGCGTGACCAGGCTTCCGACAGAATTTTTGTCAAAGAATGAATATGGCATCCTTTGAAGGTGGCTGAAAAGCTGAATCCGCAAATCCTGAATTATTTTCTGGCCGGCGAGCTGAAGAATATATTGCTGAAGGAAGGTAAGGAGATATTGGCCTACAAGAGAGCCCAGGAAAAGAAGCGCCAAAAGATTAAATCCCTTCAGGTTTTTCTTAACAATGTTTTCATCAATAGCAAGCTTGATGATGTAAGGCTGTGATAATTGTAAGACAGCTATAAAGGGAAGTATCAGTAATGATGCTAATACCAGGCTTTTGTAAGGAGAAAAATAACTCCAGATCCTTTTTAAGGTTTTCCAGTCATAAATTCTCTGGAACAGAAATTCATCATCAACATTGCCCATATGCCCGTGAAACTCATTCATTTTTTAGACTTCCTTTAACCTAATTTTAATAATTTTTTATTTATATTTTAAACACCAGTAGGACAAGCGTCCCGCTTGTCCATATTCCCACATTCAGACTAATGTTCTAATGGTAGCCGCAGAGGCTTCCTGCCTGCCCGCAGGCAGGTAGCCTGCGCTAAATTCATTGATGTTAAAAAACTTTTTATTCGCAACCTAAAGGTTGCGGCTACATTGAGACACAGTCTGATTGCAGGGGCTGTTTCCAGAACGGCCCAAAAACCGGTTCGCTCGGGGAGCGAACCCTACATTGTTCTATAGAGTTAAACCTCCTCTAATTCCTCAATCAAAAGTTGCTGGTTGTAAAGGTCATAATATGTTCCGCTTAAAGCCATCAGTTCTTCATGGGTTCCGATCTCACGGATCTCACCATTCTCCATGACAATTATCCTGTCTGCATCCTTGATTGAGGGTATGCGGTGGGTTATGAATATAGTAGTTATTCCCCTTGCCATTTCTTTTATCCTTTCAAGGATTGCTTTTTCTGTGTCAGCATCAACGCTTGAAAGAGGATCATCAAAAACCAGTACAGAGGCAGGCAATATGATTGTACGGGCCAGGGATATGCGCTGTTTTTGACCACCTGAGATGTTTATTCCCCTTTCGCCAATCAGGGTTTCAAACCTTTTAGGGAAATTTTCAACGTCCTTGGAAAGGTCTGCAATGGCAGATGCTTCTTCAACCGTATGATCATTATTACCCTCTAATCCGTTTCCTTCTATCCCGTAGGCTATGTTTTCACGGATGGTTGCATTAAAGAGAAATGACTCCTGCGGAACATATCCTATGCTTTTTCTTAAGACATTTAAGGGGATTTTTGTGATGTCTATGCCATCAATAAATATCCTTCCTTCTTCGATTTCAAGGAGACGAAGAATCAGTTTTGCAAGTGTACTTTTACCTGCTCCTGTCCTGCCGACAACTGCAATGAATTCTCCTTTGGAGATTTTGAGGTTTATGTTTTTCAGGACTTCAATGGAGCTGTTGTTGCCATTCTGTTTTGCAGGATAGGAAAAGTTTAGATCCCTGAGTTCCAGTTCTCCGCTGATCTTTTCAACAGGCAATGTTTCAGGATTATCTGCTATTGTCGGGTTTTCCCTCAGTATCTCACAGATTCTTTCAAAGGACGCAAGCCCTCTCTGAATAAGAGTGAAAATCCAGCCGAGTGCGATAGACGGCCAGATGAGAAGTGCCAGATACCCGTTGAATGCTACAAAGTCACCCAATGATATTTCTCCTAAAATAACCATCCTCCCTCCCTGCCAAAGGATGATGAGAGTCCCGATTCCGCCCAGTGTACCCATGAGAGGGAAAAGGGTGCCCATTATTCTGACCATTTTCATCTTGTTTCTGAAGTAATCGATGTTAAGCTCAAGGAAACTGTTTTCTTCATTTTCTTCCTGGACATAAGATTTTACTACATGGATTCCGCTCACGTTTTCCTGTACCCTTGAGCTCACATCTCCAAGTTGTTCCTGCAATTTTTTAGAAACCCTGAACATTACGGGAGTTACTATTTTTACAATGAAAAAGATTATTGGATAGGGGAGGAGAGCAAACAGTGTCAGCTTGAGACTTAGAGTTATCATTGCTGTAGCTGCAAAGATATAGGTAAAGCACGTGCTTACAACGGTCAGCATTCCAAAACCTATGAACATCCTGACGGTTGTGAGGTCGTTGGTAGCTCTTGAAATTATATCACCGGTTTTTCTTTTTTGATAAAAGGATGATGACTGCTTCAGGAGATGGCTGAATAAATCTTCTCTTACGTCATTTTCTATGTAGCGGCTTGCTCCAAAGATAAGATACCTTGATATTACCCTGAACAGGGAACCAAACAGTGCGAGTGAAACAATTATTGAAACATAATATGTTACATATTTAAAATCTAATTTCTTTTTTAGACTTTCTATAGAAAGTTTTAATATCCACGGTATAATAAGGCTTGTTGAATCAAAAATAACAGAAGATAATATCCCTCCCATAAACCACCATTTATAATGAAGGATATAATCTCTTAAACGACTATAGTTTGTTTTGAAATTCATCTGCATAGTAATTCTCTTCTTCATTAACTATAATTTGAGAATGAGGTAATGTCAAATCAAAGAAATTCTTCATCCTCACTTTGTTACCTTGCCTAACGGCAGG
>MGDB01000021.1:987-2676 GCA_001790645.1 Candidatus Schekmanbacteria bacterium GWA2_38_11 | reverse complement strand
TCAAATCAAAGAAATTCTTCATCCTCACTTTGTTACCTTGCCTAACGGCAGGCAGGAATGGGGGGGAAACATTAATTCCCCCTTTGGAAAAGGGGGATAAAGGGGGATTTGAGCCGTCATAGCCTGCCTACCGCAGGCAGGCGAGGAGTGAAGCGACCGAAGCAATCCCTCTTTTCTCCCCCTTTAGAAAAGGGGGAAAGAGGGGGATTTGAATTATCCTCAATCTTCCCTAAATCCGTGTAATCAGGTCACTAAATTTACTTGACAACATAGTTTGTGGTGATAGCTTTAAAAGCATAAAATTATATACTTCTCTAAAAACCGTCTTACTTACCTGTCGGCAGACAGGTATTTAAATGAGTTACAGTATCTGTCAGAGTATTTAGGCCGTATAATACATGTTATGCCATGAAAAAAGGAGGATACAATGGCTAACTGGGATGATGTGAAAAAATCTCTTGAGGATAGTCGATACAAGTGGCGGACAATACGCGGACTTGCAAAAGACACGGCATCATTGCCAGAGGAAATCCAGAAATTACTTATTACACACTCTGATGTTGTCGTCAAATCTTCTATTCCCGCGGATTCTGGTGAGGAATTGTTTACCACGCGAGAACACTTCCGTCGAATGCAGTCGCCCTTAGTCAAGATTGCAGGCTCAGTGACGACAAGCGTGATGAGTTCAGGCAGCTCAAGCGGAAGAGGAAAAGGTGAGGACTGAATGCCATGAATGAATATATACTAATTGCTGCATGCGGTGGCTTTGCCTATAATGTAGTCCCACTTCTTGAATTATGGAAGACTCCGAAAGAATCTAGGCCAGATTTCGGCGAATTGCTCTATTGGCTACCATATATTGCGTGGCCCTTCTTGGCTGGATTCCTGCTATATTTATATGAAAGCCCAGAATTGAAACTGAGTAAACTTCTTGCCTTTCATATCGGGGTTAGTGCTCCTCTTGTTATTAGAACAATGATTCAGGTATTGCCAGTTACTCCGGATAAGATCAAGTTGGAGGATCTGAATCAATAAATGACCAAAGAGAATTAAAGGGGACAAACCATCCCCTTAAAAGTCTATTTGAACTTTTAGATTTATTAATTTAACAACATGAAATATACGGGTGACTTATACTGCAAAAATTGCAATATTTGTCAGATTATTTAGGCCGTATAATACATGTTGGGTGTAGTGACAGCATATCTAAGAGCAATGAATGTTCGATAATTCCAGGAAATATGTTATAGAAAATGTTCTGCCGAGCTATCATGATTTTTTCGACCACTATAAAAGCGGTCCGTGGGGTGAAAATCAATTACTTAGAAAAGGTATAAATGCAGCAATTGCACTCTACCACTTGCGTGAACACTTGCCCAGTCATCTAAAGCCAAGGCGTGCCGAGTTGGAAAATGACTGCCCTGATTACGGACTGCTCGGTGATATTGCTAATGTTGCTAAACATCTTAACATTAATCGAAACAATCCACTCATCTCTAATGCAAATCAACTCTATGAAATTATGGCAATTACCTACTACGCTGATGAGCAGGGTGAATTCACAGCATCACAAATAGAAGTCCATATTAAACTAGACAATGGCACTCAGCGTAGCATGGCAGAGATTTTGTACAATGTTATGTGCATGTGGCGGGATAAGCTTGATAATCTGGGGATAGTCGCTTTGAA
>MGDB01000021.1:0-965 GCA_001790645.1 Candidatus Schekmanbacteria bacterium GWA2_38_11 | reverse complement strand
AATCGAGCTCTGACCCGAGCGAAAGCGGATCAGATAAATACAGACATGAAACTTACTCAAGGTGAAGCATATAGACTCCAATTTCAGATATTTAAATATAACTATGAAAAAAGAGAGCGCGCTCCCTTAGACTTAACCGGGCAGCAAATAAGGTTTTGTGTATATTCACCGCCGGAAAAAATTGAAATTCAAATATTCATTCCCGAACTTGGTGTTGAGTTCGACTATAAAGTACCGCTTTCAAAAGAACAGGCAATACAGTATGTTGCTCTAAAATCGGACGCCGAAAGGAATGTCTTTACGAAGGCGGTAATAGACGCAGACAAGGAAATTCAAGAGAACTTGCAACAGGAAATTGCCAATAAAGTGGGAACAAAAATGAATGCCCAACAAGCAAATCCAGCGGACAGGAAATGAGCTTGGCGCAATTCAGCAAAGGTCTTTGTCCGCTGCCGATTTAGGTCGTTGTACGAATATAAAATGATATATAAGAACAAAAAGTATAAAGGGAACGCTGTGTAATTAAAGGGGACAACCGTCCACTTTAAAGTCTGTAATCTTATTTAAATCTGTGCAATCTCTTCTAAATCTCCGTAATCAATTTCCTAAATTTTCTTGACCAATATACTTTCTGGTGGTAGTAATAAAAACATAAAACTTTCTAGAAAAACCGGATTACCTGCCTGTAGGCAGACAGGTATTTAAATGAGCTGCAACATAAGTCAATTCACCTCTGTAAAGCTATTTCAGCACATTTAAACATGCAAACGACTTATACTGTAGAAACTGTGGTATTTATCAGAATATTTAGGCTGAATAATACATGTTAGTCAGGGATGATAGCTAATGAAGTCAGATAAGATTACGGATGACGCAATATTCAAGAGCATCTTAATGACACTCTTCTTGGGTTTTATTTTCTCAGTTATTAATTACTCCCCTGAAAATAGAGGTTTTTTACCGTT
>MGDB01000020.1:1488-10065 GCA_001790645.1 Candidatus Schekmanbacteria bacterium GWA2_38_11 | reverse complement strand
GTTTGATACAAAGGATATTATTTTTTACTTAAGTTCTGCAGTATTTGGATTGTTTTTGACCTGCCAGGTTATAGAATCTCAGCGCTGGAGATAGAAATTTAGCTATGAATAAGTTTGGGAAAATCTCAGGAATAATTAGCTTCGTTTTTTTCTTGGCGAGTTTCCTTCTTAATTTTTTCTACCAGGAAGACTTTTTCTACTGGAAGATAACTTTATTAATCGGGGTAGCATTTGTTATAATCTGCATTCTTTTTTCTATAAAAGAAATAAAGATATTTCTTAAAAACAAAAATTTAAAATACGGTGCAAATACTGTTGTTCTAAGCTTCGTTGTTCTTTCAATTTTTGCCGTTATAAATCTTTTTAGTTCTCAATATCATTTCCAGTGGGATTTTACCAAATTAGCAAAATATACTCTTTCTGAACAGACCAAGAAAGTTTTAGGTAATTTAAAAAATGATATAAAAATAACCTGCTTCTTTCAGGAGGGGTCTCCGGACAAAGAGTTTATTAAAGATCTGCTAAAAGACTATTCTTATCTATCAAGAAGAGTTAAATTTGAATTTATTGACCCTGATAAAAATCCAAATATTGCTAAAGAGTACAAAATTATAGAATATGGTATAATCCTTTTTGAGTGTGATGGTCATGAGAATAGAATTAAGGGCATTTCAGAACAGGATATTACCAATGCAATCATAAAAGTTACAAGAAAATCAAAAAAGGTGATTTATTTTGTAGAAGGTCATGGTGAGAAGGATATCAATGCATTGCCTACTATCAAAGATAGCTACAGTATAGCAAGGGATTTGCTGGTGAGGGAGAGTTACGAAGTAAAAAAAATCTTGTTATTAACCATTCCATCAGTTCCTGATGATTGTTCTGCTCTTGTTATAGGTGGTCCCAAAAAGGAATTTTCTTTAAAAGAAGAAGAGTCTCTAAATAACTATCTTTTAAAAGGTGGGAAAGCCCTCTTTCTCCTTGACCCTGACTCAAGCAAAAATCTGGATGACTTCCTCAAGAAGTGGGGAGTCAAGTTGCAGAGGAATTCCATTGTAGATAAGACCCAATTTTTTGGAGGAGATAATTTTATCCCTGCAGTAACTACTTATGGAAGCCATGAAATAACCAGGAATTTTAATTATCCAACACTCTATCCTTTGGCTCAATCCATTTCTTCCGGAATTGATAAAGAACGAAATGATCTTACTTTTATTCCTTTAGCTATGACAAGCATCAACAGCTGGGCAAAAAAGAATTCTGAAAGAGTGGAATTTAACCCGCAAGAGGACCAACGAGGGCCGCTTATGGTAGCATGCGCAGTAATAAAAAGTATTCCAGGAAATAAAGAAAAAAATCCAGCGGTTGTGGTTTTCGGTGATTCAGATTTCGTATCAAATGCTTATTTTAATCTTTTTGGTAATGGTGACCTCTTTCTCAATTCTATAAACTGGCTTGCTGAAGAAAAAGATTTAATCTCAATACGCCCAAAGCCAAGAGATTTCAGCAGCGTAAACCTTACAAGGAGTAAAGGCAATTTTATCTTTTTTATCCTAGTAATATTGTTCCCCTCTTTTATCCTGATCTTTGGCGGGATTATATGGTTTAGAAGAAGAAGATTATGAAGCTAAAAAGGACCATTTTTACAATTGTGTTGTTGGGTATTTCAATCGTTTTCCTATACTTTTGGCAAAGAACAGAAGAAAAAAAACAAGAAGAAATCAAGAGTGCCAAAAAAATCTTTGCCTTCAATAAGGAGGAGATTGGTGAGATAGGTATTAAGTCGGATAAAGGTGAAATCGTTCTTTTTAAAAAAGAGGATGGTTCCTGGGAGTTAATAAAACCAGTTAGAGCAAAAGCTGATTATAAAGTTGTATCAGGAATTATTGAAAAGCTTGGTGAAATAAATCTTACCGGATTATTTGAGGTTTCTCCATCGCAACTTTCATCATATGGACTTTTCCCGCCAAAGGCTGAGGTTAACCTATCTGAAGGAAATAAAAAGAACTCTTTTTATTTGGGAGAAGAGACCCCCTCGGCTAATTCTGTTTATATAAAAAGAGACAAGGAAAATAGAGTACTTATAGTGGATAGAGTTATTATCCCTCTCCTCCTGAAGGATGTTTTTGAATTTCGTGACAAAAGAGTCATAAACTTTGACCGCAGAGAGATAAATAAAATAGAATTAATATATCCGGACAAATCAAAATCATTTGATCTTTCAAAATACAGTAATGAGTGGCAACTGCAAAGACCTATGAAAACTAAAGCCGATCAAGAGGAGGTAAATAAAATCTTTGACTTACTTCTTGGATTGCGTGTAAAAAAATTCGAAGAAGATGAATTTCAGGATAATAAACGCTATAGTTTTCACAGCCCTCAATTAAAAATCTTATTAGATTTTAATAAGGGAGAATCTGAGACTCTATTTTTTGGAGGAGGTTCTGAGGAAGGGGTTTATGCAAGGTTAGGTTCTAAAAAGGAAATCTATGTTGTTTCTGGCGATATCCTTGAAAAGCTTCCTAAAAAAGTCTTTGATTTAAGAAATAAAAAGTTAGCTCCTTTTAATAGCAATGAAATTGAATCAATAAAACTTATTTCAAAAGAAAAAACAATAGAACTTGAAAAGGGGGCGGATGACAGGTGGAATATTATAGAGCCGGTAAAAACTAAAGGTGATACAATAGAAATAGGAAACCTCATCTATGAAATTGTTAATCTCCGCTTTAAGGAATTTATTGATAATGTTTTTTTACCCCCTTCTACTATCGGGATAGATTCTCCTGAAAGAGAAATTATCCTAAAGGGAAAGCATAAAACACACCTTGTAAGAATAAAAATAGGAAAAATAGATAATAACAAATATTCCTCTTATGCAATAAATGATTTAGATAATCAATTGGGGATGATTGATTATACTTTTGTGAGGGACTATTTGGATCTGGATTTGGGAAAATTGAAAGGAAAAGACATAGCTAATAGAGTCCCAAGCCCTTCACGGGAATAAATTTTTAGGGAGAACATCGTTGGCAGGAGAAAAAGATAAGAATAATAGTCCTGGATTTAAAATAACAGATAAAAGATTTTCATCTAAAATTTCCGAAGAAGTCCGTGAAACTGAAAAAGCTGCAAAGGAAAAGGTATCTGAAGATGAACAAATGGAAGAGAAAAAGAAATCTCTTAAAGAAAGAATATTTAGCAGATGGAAAGCTGATTCTCATAACCAGAATGATATGCTACCAGAAGATTCTAATAAAGAGGCTCACTTTCCTGAAATAGATTTTTCCTCTTTTATAATTTCTTTGGGTACTCAGGCGATGATGCATCTGGGAGAAATCCCTGATCCTCTTAGCCGCAAAAAGGAGAAGAACTTAAGTTTAGCAAAGCAGACTATTGATCTCCTTGCAATGATTCAAGAAAAAACCAAGGGTAATCTTACTATCCAAGAAGAACAGTTAATAGAAAATCTTCTTTATGAACTCAGGATTAAATATGTAAAGGAATCAAAATGATTTTTTATTAGTCCCAATCCCCTCAGCAGGATTCGCCTGGAAGGCTTACCGCTAACTTACTCTTCCCAACATTCTGATTATTAATGTCTTTTTTACTAATTTAATTGTTCTTTTAACTTGTAATTCTCTGTGGTCTCTGCCACAGGGTAGTTGATTTCACTTGTTTTTACAGAACATTTTGAGGATATAATTGAATTTACTTAACAACCATAAGGTTCATTTTGTTGAGATATCTTTGGTCCACATGTTTTTGCAATAGCATCTCTAAGTTTTTGCGGTTAACTAGCTCTAAAGGTTTTCCATTGGCAAATTCTGTTGCTTCCTTTGTAAAGTCTGATGAAGAAATTAATATACCTTTTTGAGCTGATTCATGGATAAGCATTCCAAACAACTCTCTTACTGCCCCGATTTCTACAAAGGTTGGCTGTTTATGATTTCTAACAAAGACTATGTATTTCCCTTTTAAAATAGTCTGGTAATTATAAGCTATAATACAAATGCCTTCCTGTCCAATTTTTTTGCAATTCCCAATCACAAAACCTAAATTTTCTAAAAATACTTTTATTAAATTCTCATATTCTGATTCAAAAAGATTCTCAATATTTAATCCCAAAGTTTTTTCAAATTCTTCTATCTTGCTTTCTCTCATGCCATATTTATGTTCATCAATCTCCCTGTGGGAAATAACCTTTCCTGGCCTATAATTATCATCAGTCTGGTAGTAAATACTGAAAATTTCGAAAGTATTATTTAGATCAAAATTCTGCCGGACTATTTTTTGAACTTCTTTTCTTGGAGCCTCCAGGCTTAATATGCACCCTTTAGATGGCCTTCCATACCTATCAATGAAGTTACTTATGAATTCGATCCGCACTATGTCAATAAAGTCTTCTACTATCCTAATATCGAAAACGTTATAGAGCATTGTCATAGCCTGTGACAAAAGCTGATTTCTGTAATTTAATTCTATTTCCCTTGGAGAGATTTTATCTTTCGAGTTATAGTTAAATGGCTCAATTTCCATCTTTAATGTTAAAATATTGCTCTTTTCCTGGTAAAGAATTTCACTTAACGGGAATTCTTGCCAGAAGAATTTTGATATCGCAGCCGGGTCTCCTTTCCTGAGGGAGTTTTCAAATTCCCTTTCACGCAAGCTTTTTTCGTGATCCAAAAGTCCTACCTCCCCACCAAACAAATCATTTTCAGAAACCATTTTACCTCCTGCCCATCTTCTACTTTCTTGTATCTTTCTGTTTTTCCATATTCTGAGTGATGCAAAAATTAGACCTCCAATTACTCCGCAGAGAAGGATGCCTTTTATAATATTTTTCTTAAATTGTTTTTTGCTATTCTCTTCCTGCCAATTAGACAATTCTTTACTGAATTCCTTTCCCTTGAAAGCTTCCAGTAACTTCAATTCTCCCTGGTAGATACTACCCCATTTTATCGGTTTTGCATTGACATCTGTATTTTCGTCCTCCCTTAAGAACATTGTTTCTTTGATGTCGATTTTATATTCCTCATCCCCAAAAAATCTTCTCGGAGTCAAATAGTTTTCTCTTATTTTCTGACCAGGCCTTAGATAGACATCATATTCTTCATATTCTATCTTATTATTTGAAAAATTGGATAGAGGTATTCCTTTTTGTATATAATAGCTAATCAAAAGATTCCTTTTTGATTTGTTTATTATTTCATACGTAAGTTCAATTATTCCTTCATTTTTCTTTTCCTCAATAATATTAAGTTCGCGGCTGTTCCTTATTATGTCCCAACATTTTTTCGCTTTTTCTTTGGCTATTTTAGCGAAAGGTGTGTCTTTATAATTTATTTCGATTGTAAGGTAATAAGATCTTGCTTCTGAGTATCTTTCTTTACTGAAGCACTTTTCTGCAGCATTAAAATAAAATTCTCCCATATATTCCGGATATGCTTCACTTTCACTAAATATTTTTGGGCTCTGGAGGAGAATAATAAAGATAGTTGATACCAGAATTAATAAGGCTTTATTTTTAGAAATCATTTTGATTTTCATAAGGCAACAATTTCTCTTGTAAAATTATTCTGTTAAATATAATTTTTCATGTTATTAAATAAGGTTCTTATGCTACTATTTTAGTCGGATTTTTAAATCTTTTACTGAATAAAATTTATTTCTGATAATTTTTTGCTTTAATGTATTTAATTATTGAAAGATATTGAGTTTTTTTTAAAATTTGTCAATGTAAAATAAATAATTTTGCTCTTTTCAGTTTAATAGATGATGATCTAATTTGGAGAGAATGGATTGGTGTATAAAAAATTTCTTAAACCCATATTATACGTTTTTTGGTACCTTCCTTGCATACTTTTATGTCTCATAGTCTTTAGGATTTTAAACAGAACTGAAATTAAGGGTAAAGAGAATATACCCAGAAAAGGCGGGATGCTTGTTATGGTAAACCATGTTTCAGCTTTAGATTCATGGCTAATTGGTCCTATATTTTTCCCACGGACTGCACTTTTCCCGGCTAAGGCAGAGCTTTTTAAAAATCCTCTCCTATCAGTTTTATTCAGAGGGTGGGGTGCTTTCCCTGTAATCAGAGGCCGGCACAATATAAGGGCTATGGAGAAGATAGTAGATTTAGCTAACCATAATATTGTAGTTATTCACCCTGAAGGTACCCGAAGCCGAAGCGGAGAAATCGGTACTGGAACAAGGGGGGTGGGTAAGATAATCTATGAATCCAGTTCGCCGGTTATACCTATTTGTACCAGCGGTATGGAAAAATTCTTGCCAACAGGGAAATACTTTCCTTCCTTTTTTAAATCTTTGCGAATCAATATAGGAAAATCAATAGACCCAAATCAATATAAAAACCTTCCACCAGAGAAAGATACCTATAGGCAGATAGTTGATGAATTAATGTTTGAGATAAGAAAGTTAAAGAATGGCTAATGGCTACCGCTTAAATCCTCTTCTCACAAATAAAAAACCTACATAAAACCAAATCCCACCGATTGCAGCAGTCATCATCGGTGTAGCCATTGATCCGCTCTTCCCAAATAGAAGTAAGGAGATAGAAGTAAATATAAGACCTATGATTTGAAAACCTCTCCCAATGCGATATATCATTTTCTACAATAAGATTATTCTTTCTCTATCTGTTCAAGATCACTCTCATCCATTCCAAAATAATGTCCTATCTCATGTATTACTACCTGCTTTATCTCTTCCTCAAGCCGGTCTTTATTTTGATTTATGGCTTCAATTGGTTTTTTAAAAATTGTTATTTTGTCAGGGAGGACATTACAATAATTAGAATCTCTTTTTGAAAGGGGTACACCTTGGTACAGCCCTAAGAGTGTCTGCTTAGAGTTTAAACCCATTTTGAGCAGAATCTCATTGGAGGGTTCGTCTTCTACTACTACTGCTACATTTTTCATTCTCTTTTTGAATTTTGCAGGAAGATCTGAAATAGCTCTTTCAACAAGTTTTTCAAACTCCTCCATTTTCATATGTAATCGTTATACTCTTTATTTGAGCAATCTGTTTGGATAACTTAATTTATGTCAGTAATTAGATGTAGTATCCGGTCTGCCGTCCCCATCTTCATCTTCCTCAACTTTAACCAGTCTTCCAGATCCATCATAATATTCCCACTTATTTACCTTGCCATTTCCCTTTGTATCCTTCATGACTTTAGTCAATTTACCTTTTTCAAAATATTGCCAGGTATCAACCCTTCCATCTCTATTGGTATCTAATTCTATTTTATCTACAGTCCCGCCTCTAAAATATTCCCACCTATCAGGTTTTCCATCTTTATTCTCATCCCGTACTCTTTTTATAAAGACATTATTTTTTAGATAGTCCCATTCGGCCACTTTTCCTGCAAAGTTTGTGTCTAATTCTACCCTTATCCTTTCTCCCTTCGCATAAAATTCCCACAAATCTGGTTTCCCATCTTTATTCCTGTCGATTTCAACTTTGATCAATTCCTGGTTCGGCCCATAAAACTGTTTTGCGTCCATAATTCCGTCTTCATTATTATCAATGTCAATCTCAACTACTTTACCACTGGTATCAAAATACCTCCATGTATCCATTTTCCCGTTTTTGTTCGCATCATCTTCTTCCTTTTCAAGCTTCCCATCTTTAAAATATTGGATTCTGTCTATCTTGCCGTCAAAGTCGCTATCAGCCTCAGCTTTTTCTAAGACTTCATTTTTCTTATATTGCCAAACATCAACTTTACCGTCAAAGTTTGTATCTTGTTCGACTCTTATTATATTCCCGTCCTTATCAAGGAACTGCCATACATCCTCTTTCCCATCTTTATTAGTATCATATCCCACCTTGATCCTTAACTTACCGATCCAGTAATGCCATATTCCATCTTTATTCTTATCTTTTTTTCTTAAGGGTTCCTTTGGTTTTGCCGGCTGGTTATCCGGCTTCACTGCTTGTTTGCCTGAGGCAGATGGATTTGTTTCATCTTTAGCAAGTTCTGCGGGTTTCGCTGATTGCTCATTTGAAACAAAAGTTTTTTCTTCTTTTACAGGATTGGGGGGTTTTTCTAATGATGCATTAGAAAGAGGACTGTTTTGTTCTTCGCTATAAGCATAATAGCTTGAAAATGCCAATATAAAAGTTATGCTTAAAATAAAAATTAAAAATTTTCTAACCATTTTATTTCTCCATTCTTATTTTTTTATTAATTAATAAAATTTTGTATATTTTAAATAGCTAAAACTTTTTTAAAAGTCAAATTTATTTCTTTCTCTTTTGAGTGCATTTAAACCTGTAAAGAGTTTAAAAAAAATTTTAAGATTGACAAAAAGGCATAATTTTATAAATGCTAAACCTTACAAATCCTCTCTTTGTAGCTCAAATTTTTCATATTTTCTGTCTATACACTTTTTTAACAATTTTTTGATTGCATTTTACCATAAAAGGATTTTTATATATTCTGTTGATGGTGTATTAAATAATTTATTGCTTGGTGACGTGTTGTGAGATTTTTCAAAAATGTTCTTAAAGTAAGTGCGGTTTTTATTTCTGCATTATTAATTATCCTGTTTG
>MGDB01000020.1:0-1427 GCA_001790645.1 Candidatus Schekmanbacteria bacterium GWA2_38_11 | reverse complement strand
CCCGGGCAAAGGGTACATAGAAGGTACAGTTTGTAAACCAAAAGGTCTTATACCCTTTACCTTGCCAGGTATTAAAGGAGCAAAAGTTTCAGTAAGCCCGGGCGGAAATTTTACCTATACTGATGAAAAGGGATATTTTTTACTAAATGACTTAGATCAGGGCTTCTATTCAATAAATATCAAGGCTCAAGACTATGAAGAGACTATAAAAAAGGTGATAATGGTTTCTTCAGGATCCGGGAGTCTTATTCAGATAGCGCTATTCCCAGAACCTGAAGGGCCGCCTGTTGCTCACATAGAAACATCATCTCCTCTTCCCTGGAAGAAACCTCCGGAAACGTTCAGTTACAATAAAAATATCAATATTTCTGCTGATAAAAGTAAAAATGTCTCTTATAAGGGATTTTATTGGGAGATAAGGAATGAAAAAGGAGAGGTTTTATTAAATCCTTATAAAAATCCAAAAGAACCTTTGCAGCTTGAACCTTCGCCAGCCTTTGGAGCTTCTCCATATACTTTTATCTTTAATCCACCGTATCCAGAAAAATTTACAATAAAATTAATTCTTTCAAATCCTTTATATCCTGGCTCTAAAAGTGAATCTGAAATTAGTATAAATGCAGTTAATACAAAACCAGAGGCAATTCCATCAGTGATTGCCGGACCAGAACCTCCAGGAAAAATTCCTTTTAAAGATTTGCGGGATTCAAGTGGCCTTAGTATAGTCCCTGTTGGTTCAGCAGTTTACCTTAAAGGCTTTTCAATTGATGAAAATTTTTCATCACCTGAAATGTATAATCCCGGTGGAACTTCCCCTGATATTTATGGGAAAAATCATGATCACTTTCAGAGAAGATTCAGTTGGCGCTGGAAGCTTAAGTACGCAAGTAGCTATGATGAAGAAGGAAAAGACCCCTTATCAGATGTAACAAATCTTTTTCTTGATAAAGAGGGAAAAAAAGGAGAAACAACGCAGTATCCTCATTTTACTCCACTAAAGCCTGGAAAATATATTGCTATCCTTGTAGTAAACGATAGTGACCTCTATGGATCCCTTGAAAGCGAGCCTGCTTCTGTCACAATACTTGCAGTAGAGAAAAAATCAGCAGATAAAAAAGAGTGCAGCAATTGCCATGAGGAGCAGGTGAGAAATTATTCCCTTACATTGCATGGTAGAGAAGGGGTTGAGTGTGAGAGTTGCCACGGACCTTCTGTCCTTCACTTAAAGGCAAAGAAAGAAGATAAAAAGAAAACCATAAATATTAGCCTGGAGTCAGGTGTTTGCGGGCAATGCCATGAGCAGTATAACGAGTGGGAAAAATCAAGGCACAGCGATGCAGAGTCTTTTGGTTTTCTAGAAATTGCAAAGCCCCTTCTTGTGAACTGCTATAAGTGCCATTATGCAGAACCCTATACAGAAAGTATTG
>MGDB01000019.1:3222-10523 GCA_001790645.1 Candidatus Schekmanbacteria bacterium GWA2_38_11 | reverse complement strand
AAGGTTCCCCTGAAGCGATGCGGCACTATAGCCTGCCTTTTCAAGCTGCTCCCCTACCCGCCTTGCGCCGTGTTTCGTGCGCATAAAAACAAGGACCGACTCAGTGTCGGTATGGTGCAGTAATTCTATAAGAAATGCGGTTTTCAGATGCTTAGCTACCGGGTAGAGCGCATGTGTAACAGTGCTTAATGGTACACTGTGATTGACCTGCACCGTTACAGGATTGTGCAGGACGTCTTGAGCAAGGTGCCTGATATCATCGGGCATGGTTGCCGAAAACATCAGCGTCTGGCGCTTTGCCGGTACGTGCCTGATGATCTTCCGGATATCAGGCAAAAAACCCATGTCAAACATCCGGTCTGCCTCGTCAAGTACCAGCACTTCCACATGGGACAGGTTGATCGTGCGCTGATTGATATGGTCGAGCAAGCGCCCTGGACAAGCGGCTACTATGTCGACACCATTGCGCAGTTTCTGTATCTGCGGGTTTATGCTCACGCCGCCATAAATGGTTAAGCTGCGAAGGCGTGTCTGCCTTCCAAGTTCGCAGATTGCCTCGTGGATCTGCTCTGTCAGTTCTCGTGTTGGGGCAATGATGAGGGCCCCGATACGGCCTCGCCGTCCTTTTATCAGGCGTTCAAGAATAGGCAGCACGAAGGCCGCTGTTTTTCCAGTGCCTGTCTGCGCAAGGCCCATGACGTCGTGTCCCTGGAGTACCGGCGGGATCGCCTTAGCCTGAATCGGCGTTGGTGTAACAAAGCCAGCCGCAGTGATCCCTGCCGCGACCTGGGGGTGAAAATCAAATATGTTAAATTCCATAAACTCCTTTTCTTTCTGCGTTCGGGAAAAAAAGTCAGGGTGTATTCAAAGGATTACAATGACGTAGTTTTCATCCGTGTACAGTAATTGTGATAGTTAAATATACCAGTTTTCTAATACCCTGTCAAGCAATTTAGGGAGTTGTTCGTTGACAGAAGAAATGGCAAAATGCTATCATTAATAGTATTGTTATAGTTGTGTAAATTTGAAATTTTAAAAAAATCAAGTGTGCAATCCTAACAATTAAGGTGGTGCACCAATAAGATTATGAATCAATTTTAATTTTCTTAAAATATTTATATAGCGATATAAGAATATAGAGTTAAATTTTAGTAAAGCTCTATTTATTTAATTTTTGGTTAAATTACATTAAAAACTAATATAAAGTAAATTTATAATAAAGAGATTAGAAATAGATAGAGGAACCATGAGCAAAAATAAACCTCGTGTAAGCATAGGAATGCCGGTTTATAACGGTGATAAATTCTTAAAAGAGGCTCTTGACTCTATTTTGGTTCAAACATTTAGAGATTTTGAATTAATAATATCTGATAATGCCTCTACTGACCAAACTGAGCAGATTTGTCAGATATATGCGGATAGAGATAAACGTATCCGTTATTACCGTAATGAGAAAAATTTAGGAGCCGCTTGGAATTTTAATCGAGTCTTTAAACTATCGGTCGGCGAGTACTTCAAATGGGCAGCACATGATGACATCTGTGCACCAGAATTTCTATCAAGGTGTGTTGAAGCACTTGACCAAGACCCCTCTGTAGTATTATCTTACCCTATGGTCATGATGATCAATGAGTATGGCAAGTTTATAAAACCATTAATTTATAATATGCATGGGGACTCACTAAAGCCCCACGAACGTTTTCTCTATAATATTTGGATCAATCACTGGTGTATGCATGTTTTCGGGGTCATGCGAACAAGTGTTTTGAAGAAGACTCCTCTAATAGCTAATTACGTTGGATCGGATAGGGTTTTGCTGGCATACTTATCACTTTTGGGTCGATTCTATGAAGTTCCTCAATATCTATTTTTCAATAGAGAACATCCATTGCGATCTGTACGTAAAATACATAGCTTGTATGACAGAATAGAGTGGTTTGATCCGAAAAAATCTGGCAAGTATGTATTTCCGTATTGGAGATATTTTATAGAATATTTTTTTTCCATCTTTCGTGCACCACTCAATTGGCATGACAGAATACTTTGTTCTTTACAAATAGTCAGGTGGCTGAAGCGGTATTGGAGAGCTATGATTGATGACTTACTCTTCTTTGCTAAAAAGGTTTTACCTTTCCGCTCTTACTAAAATGAAATTTAATTTAATAGAACCTAAACCAAGCCAGTTTTTTCAAGCAGTTGCTAAATTCTCATAACCGATGTTGTTAGTTAAGGTGTCCTTTTTGTGGTATTGTTTCCCTAAAACGTTTGCTTAATCATAAGGATTTTTACTGGTATAAAATTCTTGACACCACAAAAAGTTTTGTGATAAGTTTTTATAATAAATTTAAGATTATTATCTATAAATAAGTGTAATATGAAAGTAGCTATTCTTGCCGGAGGCGTGGGCACACGCCTCGTTGAAGAGACAGAGGTGAAGCCAAAGCCTATGGTAGAGATCGGTGGCCGGCCAATTCTCTGGCATATTATGATGCACTATTCACATTATGGCTTCAAAGAGTTTATGATTGCTCTCGGATATAAGGGTGAGGTGATTAAAAAGTATATAGTGGATTTTTGCTCGCTTAACAGCAATCTTACTGTTAATTTAAAAAGTGGCGATGTGAAAGTTCATGACGGCGCTAAAGCGGATTGGATAGTTGACTTGGTGGACACCGGAATTTCAACGCTTACAGGCGGTCGTATCAAGCGACTTGCTCCATACTTAGGAAATGGGACGTTTATGCTAACCTGGGGAGATGGGGTTTCCGATATCAATTTGCATGACTTGTTAGCTTTCCATCGCTCTCATGGTAAGTTAGCTACGTTAACTGCTGTTCGTCCTTCTGCTCGTTTTGGTCACCTTGAACTGGATGGCGACCGCGTGGCAGAGTTTTCTGAAAAGCCTCAGACTCGAGAGGGATGGATTAATGGTGCATTTTTTGTTCTAGAGCCGAGGGTATTTGATTACATAGACGGGGATGACACGCAGTGGGAAAAGAAACCTATGGAAAGGCTGGCGAAAGATCACCAATTAATGGCATACCGCCATACATCCTTCTGGCAATGTATGGATACATTGCGTGATAAGAGATTGTTGGAAAGTCTTTGGGAGAGTGGTAACGCACCATGGAAAATTTGGAATGAATAGATGCGTATATTAGTAACAGGACATAATGGTTATATTGGTACCGTTTTGGCGCCTATGCTAGTAGGAGAGGGGCACGAAGTGGTTGGACTGGATAGTGATCTTTATGAGGAATGCACCTTCGGAGATGGAATTCAGAAAATTCCTGCACTTAAAAAGGATATACGAGATGTCGAAGCATCTGATCTTGATGGATTTGATGCTGTGTTGCACCTTGCTGGTCTTTCGAATGATCCACTTGGAGATTTGAATCCAAAATTAACGGATGAAATTAACCATATAGCTTCAGTGCGTTTGGCAAGATTAGCGAAAAAGGTTGGAGTTACACGGTTTATTTTTTCATCATCTTGTAGCACTTATGGAGGAGCTGGTGAGAATATGGTTGACGAGGAAGCAGAATTCCATCCAGTTACTCCATATGGTATATCAAAAGTACTCGTTGAACAGGAAGTGGCGAAGCTAGCGGACTCTAACTTCAGTCCAACGTTTCCTCGTAATGCAACAGCCTATGGAGTATCACCATGCCTGCGCTTTGACCTTGTGCTCAATAACCTGGTCGCCTGGGCTTTTACCACTGGTCGTGTGCACATTAAGAGTGACGGTACCCCTTGGCGTCCTATAGTACACATCGAAGATATATCGCGTGCCTTTATAACTATCCTTCATGCACCCAGGGAGATAGTGCATAATCAGGCTTTCAATGTTGGAATTACCGAAGAGAACTATCGAATTCGTGAAATAGCAGATATAGTTAAAGAAATAGTACCACAGTGTCATATTGAGTATGCCGAAGATGCTGGTCCTGATAAGCGCTGCTATCGGGTTGACTGCAATAAGCTTAAACGTACATTACCAGAATTTAAGCCGCAATGGAATGCTCGTAGGGGAGCCGAACAATTATACAAAGCTTACAAGAGGATAGGATTAACCTTAGAAGATTTTGAAGGGTCTAGATATAAACGCATCAGCTACATAAAAAAACTACTAAATACCGGCAGATTAGATGAAACCCTACGTTGGAAAACCGGGGAATCGCAATAAGCACGGCAAGAAAGTAAATTAATTGTGAGTATAAACCAAACAGAATTAACTTGCCGATCTTGTGGGTCTATAGACCTTGAGCTAATTTTGTCTTTTGGCCAGACACCCCTGGCAGATGCCCTGCTGACAAAGGAACAACTAAAATTATCGGAATTAACTGCTCCACTTGACCTGGTATTTTGCTCAAATTGTACTCTGTTGCAGATCAGCAAATCCGTTTCTCCAGAAATTCTCTTTTGCAAAGATTACCCATATTTCTCTTCGGTATCAAAAACACTACTACAACACTTTGGGGAAAGCGCTCAGATGCTGATTAAATCAAGGAAGTTAAATAGAAACAGCATGGTTGTTGAAGCTGCAAGCAATGACGGTTACATGCTCAAAAATTTTGTAGAAAGAGGGATTCCAGTTCTTGGAATTGATCCAGCCCAAGGACCGGCTCAGGCAGCTCAAGAAGCGGGTATTCCAACACTTTATACATTCTTTGGTTATGATCTTGCTAAACAACTGCGAGAAGAAGGAAAGATGGCAGATGTCTTTCTTGCCAACAACGTTTTAGCTCACGTGCCAGATCTTAATGGTTTTGTTGAAGGCATTCGAATTTTGTTGAAAGAGACTGGAGTGGCGGCGATAGAAGTGCCTTACATGGTTGATCTGGTAGATCACTGCGAATTTGATACGATTTATCATCAGCACCTCTGCTACTTTTCAGTAACAGTATTGGACAAATTATTCAGAAGGCATTCTCTTTTTCTCAATAAGGTAAAGCATATTCCTATACACGGAGGATCATTGCGTTTATTTGTAGAACATCATGAGGCAGTTAGTGAATCGGTGCGATCGCTATTGAAAGAAGAAAAAAGAAAAGGAATAGATAAAATTCCTTACTACCGCGATTTTGCTGATCGGGTACAGAATATCCGTAACTCTTTGGTAGAAATGTTATGGGATCTTAAACGAAAAGGGAAGAAGATTGCTGCCTATGGAGCGGCGGCTAAAGCAACAACCTTACTGAGTTACTGTGGGATTGACAGAAAACTTGTGGATTACGTGGTTGACTTGAACCACTTCAAACACGGCCGTTATATGGGTGGCAATCATTTACCTATTTTCCCACCGAGCAAGCTTTTGGAGGAAATGCCAGACTACGTATTGTTACTTGCCTGGAATTTTTCGGAAGAGATTTTGCAACAGCAACAAGCCTATCGGCAGAAGGGTGGCAAATTTATTATTCCTATACCAGACCCAAAAATTGTGTAGCTTTGCCAGATACGCCCTATGCTGAAACTTGATTTGGGCAAATTGCCTGATAATTCTTGATAATCATTTTACTTTTTTTACTCATTAGGGAGTTAGTCAATGCGAAGCTCTTTTTTGTTCATCACAATTTTCATAATCATTGCCACAGTGGCTATATTGTTTGCAACTTGTAATAAATCCACATCTTCATCGAATGTCTGGACTCACCTTTCAAGTAAGAAGGGGGATATACCCACACCCGGACCTTCAACCGAGCAGACAGCAAGTCTGATCCTGGACGTGGACAGAGATGGTATAAATGACTTTATTATTGGCAGCCGGGTAAGGGGGCCATCATTGCTATGGTATCGGCGCGGCAGATCTGGATGGACAAAGTACATAATAGACAACTCTTTTCTTCCCATCGAGGCGGGAGGAGCATTTTATGACATTGATGGAGATGGAGATCTCGATGTCGTCTTTGGAGGGGATAGGACAAGTAATAAAGTATGGTGGTGGGAGAATCCTTACCCAAACTACGATCCGACTACGTCATGGACACGGCGCGAGATCAAGAATTCAGGTTTGAATATGCACCACGATATGATCTTTGGCGATTTTGACGGCGACGGAAAGGCAGAGCTGGCTTTTTGGAACCAATGTGCGAAGAAGCTTTTCGTTGCTGAGATCCCCTCAGACCCGAAGAACACACAGCCTTGGTCCTACACAGAGATATTCTCTAATTCCTTCGAGTCTGAGGGGCTGGACAAGGCTGATATCGACGGAGATGGGAAGATCGACATTGTGGGTGGAGGTCGCTGGTTTAAGCATTCCAGTGGGGCAAGCTATATACCAATGGTAATTGACGATAACCAGAGGTTTTCACGGGTAGCTGCCGGCCAATTAAAAAAGGGTGGCCGGCCTGAGGTAGTCTTTGTGGTTGGTGATGGTATAGGGCAGTTAAAGTGGTATGAGTGGACGCATAGTTCTTGGATTGGTCACGACCTCTTATCATTTAATGTAGACCACGGGCACAGCCTTGCCATAGAAGATATAAATGGCGACGGAAACCTTGATATCTTTTGTGCAGAGATGCGTTTGGATGGGGGTAACTCAGACGCCAAGATGTGGATTTTCCTGGGTGACGGTAATGGTAACTTCACGAGGACAGTGGTTGCTACGGGATATGATAACCACGAGTCTAAATTGGGCGATTTAGATGGCGATGGGGATAACGACATCCTGGGCAAACCCTATAATTGGGAAACGCCAAGTTTGGACATTTGGCTTAATAACGGTACTGGTCTAACACTCGACCGCTGGCAGCGTCACGTTATCGATCAGAATAAGCTATGGAGGGCCATCTTTATCGCATCTGCTGACATAGATGGCGATGGCAAGAAGGACATTATCACAGGTGGCTGGTGGTACAAGAACCCCGGAAGCTCTGGCGGCATGTGGATACGCAATACCTTCGGATTACCGCTTAACAACATGGCTGCTGTTTATGACTTTGACGGTGACGGTGACATGGATGTATTAGGCACACAGGGGCAAGGATCCAGCGTCAGTAGCTCGTTTGTGTGGGCACGCAACAATGGCTCTGGCATATTCACTATTTTTAATAATGTGTCAGGTGGAGATGGAGATTTTCTTCAAGGAGTTGCAGTTGATCGCTTTCGCAATGTGGATTCAGTTGAAATAGCTCTTTCCTGGCATGCGGCTGGTAAAGGGATACAAATGCTCACCATTCCCTCGAATCCTTATAGGGACACGTGGACTTGGCATAAGATATCCAATACCTCGCAGGACGAAGCCCTAAGCGCCGGCGACATTGATCGTGATAGCGATCTCGATCTGCTACTTGGAACCGAGT
>MGDB01000019.1:2965-3132 GCA_001790645.1 Candidatus Schekmanbacteria bacterium GWA2_38_11 | reverse complement strand
GGGACGGGCGACTAGATGCAGTAGTTGGCTTTGAAGCAATTAATACGGTGGGAAAACTGGTCTGGTATGAGCAACCTATTTCGGTGACCTCAACATGGACTGAGCATATTATCGCAAACATAATTGGACCGATGAGTCTTGATGTGGCAGATATGGACAACGATGGA
>MGDB01000019.1:1109-2950 GCA_001790645.1 Candidatus Schekmanbacteria bacterium GWA2_38_11 | reverse complement strand
GTTGGGGAGCATAACCTGTCAAATCCGTCAAGCGCAAAGCTTTATATCTTTGAAAATGTGGACAGTACAGGTAATAGTTGGAGACAACATATAGTCTATACTGGCGACGAGCACCATGACGGTGCACAAGTTGTTGACATCGATGGGGATGGAGACCTCGACATTATCTCAATCGGTTGGGGCCACGACCAGGTAGTTCTGTACGAGAACAAGGCTTTCAATGCTCTAAAGGCTCATTAGACTTTTGATGAAGAAGCAGGAACTACTGCTAATAATTTGTCAAGCAACAGTAATAACACTGCAAAATTTATGGAGCTATATGGACAACAGGTAAAAAAAGTATTCCTCTTATAGTTTCCATGTTCTTAATATTATTTGGAGAAGCAATAGAATATTTCCTACTAATCAGGATTTATCTAAAAAAAATAGAATAAACGGCTTATATTTTTAAATTAAAAAAGTTATTAACCTAATGAAGCCCTTTTCAGACAAAAAGAAAAAATTAAGATTTCCAAAAAACTTAGAAAGGAGATTCCCCTATCTATTTTTTTAAGAAACTTCATTAGTTAGGAGTAGAAACAAGATGATGTCAAGAGGTCATATTTGTCATAACTGCGGTGTACATGGTATGTCAATATTTTGCGAGTTCAGGAGCGTTCCTGTGCACAGTGTTTTGCTCATGCCTACTTGGGAGGTGGCCATGAATTACCCGAGAGGTGATATTGTATTAGGATTTTGCAAAACCTGTGGATTTATTTCTAATGTTGCATTTAATCCTGATATGCAAGAATATTCATCCAGATATGAGGAAACCCAAGGATTTTCACCCACGTTTAACACTTTTCACCAGAACCTTGCTAGTCGTTTAATAAATCGATATAATTTGCATGGCAAAGATATAATCGAGATTGGCTGTGGGAAGGGAGAGTTTCTGACCATACTCTGCGAAACCGGAAAAAATCGCGGAGTTGGATTTGATCCCAGTTATATAAGCGATCGTAACCGCAGCGAGGCTAAAGATCGAATTACCTTCATAAAGGACTTTTATTCAGAGAAATATGCCAATTATCAAGGTGATTTCGTTTGCTGCAAGATGACGTTGGAACATATTCAGAAGACATCCGATTTCTTAAGCACAGTTCGACGTTCTATAGGAAATCGTCCAAACACAATTGTCTTTTTTCAGGTTCCGAGTGTCACTCGTATTCTGCGTGAACTGGCATTTTGGGATATCTATTATGAACATTGTTCGTACTTCAGCATTGGATCGCTGGCCCGTCTGTTTAGGAAATGTGGATTAGATATCATTGATCTTACAAAGGATTACGATGATCAATACTTGATGATAGAAGCTCGACCAGGGGACGGAAAGAGTGGATTCCTGTTGAAACAAGAAAACGACCTGGAAGAGTTGACACAAGATGTGGTGTATTTTTCCAAAAACTACCAAAATAAACTGGATGCGTGGAAACGTAATTTACAGGAAATCACTCAAAATGGGCGTCGGGCCATCATTTGGGGATCTGGCTCAAAAGGAGTTGCGTTTCTAACAACACTTAATATTCAAAATGAAATTGAATTTGTAGTAGATATAAACCCTTATAAACATGGAATGTACATGGCAGGAACAGGACAAAAGATTGTGAGCCCAGACTTTTTACAAAAATATAAACCAAATGTTGTCATAGTGATGAATCCAATTTATCTTGAAGAAGTACGTCAGGAACTCAACCGAATGGGCTTGACCATCGAGCTTATCACAGTTTAATTTTGATATTTGAAAAAGGTAAGGAGTTTTAAAAGATGAGCAGTGAATATGCTTCAAAAAGTAGATGCCCGGT
>MGDB01000019.1:880-1083 GCA_001790645.1 Candidatus Schekmanbacteria bacterium GWA2_38_11 | reverse complement strand
TTATCGAGATATCCCAAGTACCTATCCATTGTAATCTGTTATGGCCAACACGCGATGAAGCCATCCATGCTCCCACAGGGGATATTCGCATAGGATTTTGTGGAAATTGTTGCCACATATTCAATCTTGCATTCGATCCATATTTTATGAAATATTTTAAGGATTATGAAAATTGTCTACACTTTTCGCCATCGTTTCAAAGT
>MGDB01000019.1:0-818 GCA_001790645.1 Candidatus Schekmanbacteria bacterium GWA2_38_11 | reverse complement strand
AATATCACTTTCATAAAAGATTTTTATTCAGAGCGTTATTCCAACTATAAGGCAGATTTCATCTGTTGCAGGCATGTATTGGAGCACATACAGTTTCCTCGTGATTTTTTAATCAATCTACGGAGTGCTATTGGTAGTCACCCAAAAACGGTTATATTTTTTGAAGTCCCAAATGTTTTATTCATATTACGTGATCTGTCAATTTGGGATATCATCTATGAGCATTGTTCATATTTCAGTTCCCAATCGCTATTTCGTGTATTTACCTCCTGCGGCTTCACTGTCATCAATGTTACAGAATCCTTTGAAGGTCAGTTCCTCTGCATTGAGGCAATATCAGAAGAAAGATTAGAAAATTTTCCCATTGAGTCTCAAGATGGTCTTGATAAAATAAAGCGTTACGTGATAGAATTTGCTACCAATTACCAAAGTAAGGTCAACGAATGGAAACACAAACTGGAACAGATTAAATATAGTGGAAAAAGAACTGTGGTTTGGGGAGCTGGCTCTAAGGGAGTTACTTTCTTGAATACACTTAGGGTTCAGGACCAGATCGAGTATGTGGTAGACATGAATCCT
This sequence comes from Candidatus Schekmanbacteria bacterium GWA2_38_11, assembly GCA_001790645.1. Taxonomy (GTDB): domain Bacteria; phylum Schekmanbacteria; class GWA2-38-11; order GWA2-38-11; family GWA2-38-11; genus GWA2-38-11. The sequence goes on along the minus strand of MGDB01000019.1, from coordinate 239 downwards.
CGTAAGCAAGGGATGTATATTGCAGGGACCGGGCAGCGAATTGTATTGCCCGAGTTTCTGCGAGATTATCAACCAGATAACATAATCGTAATGAACCCAATATATAACTTTGAAATCAAAAATCTCATTGAGAAGATAAGTGTAAAAGCTGATATTGCAACAGTGTAAGGGAAAGATGCCAAATCAATCACTTGAGAAAAAACATACAGTTTCTTACAAACTTCTGGTGGCGATTCTGT
>MGDB01000018.1:11432-12085 GCA_001790645.1 Candidatus Schekmanbacteria bacterium GWA2_38_11 | reverse complement strand
TGCTCGGGCATGTCTACCACGCTAAGGGCGAGTACGACAAGGCGGTTGCCTACAACACGCGAGCAATAAATTTAGACCCTACAGGATTGGACGGGCAGGACTCGCGTCACGACAACGCGCTCATTTATTTTTATGTGCTTAAAAAGAAAGATGAGGCAATTCGGCTTCTTAGAAAAAATCTAGAGGTCAATCCAAATCATATGCCTTCTCGTGATTTGTTGCGCCTTATTGGCAAGCAAAATTGATGGCCTAACTACCGCTTGCAGCTGACAGCTCGCCATCGGTGAATCACGAGCGCCCGCAGCTGAAGCGGAGCGTTAGATGCACAGATTGTTCCGGGAACATTGAAAAAAAATGGGACAACTTGCCACTTCTCTTTCCCCCCATTGATAACCATATAATTTAACAAAAAATCTCATATGCCAGTTTATTCCCATTCACAGTTAAATACTTCTGAAACATGTCCGCTTCAATACAGGTTCAGTTAGAGAATAAGTCATAGCTTATAAGCAGCCCCGTTATTTAATCTTGATTTGGCATTAGGCTTTTGATATTTAATCAAAAGAATTCCTGGGTGCTTTGTATCGGGGTGAAAAATAATATTAATGGTCGTCATTGACCCGAAAATCCCCCCTCACCCCCCTTTGTTAAAG
>MGDB01000018.1:11217-11394 GCA_001790645.1 Candidatus Schekmanbacteria bacterium GWA2_38_11 | reverse complement strand
AAGGGGGATTTTCATAAACACTGGATTCCTGCTTACGCAGGAATGACAGATCTGTTCCCGAGCAATTCAGGAAATTGATACCTCGCAACTCTGCTGTGGGGTAGTTCATTACATTTTTAAAAGAGTAAAACAGTTGGAAACCATTGGAGAACTTTTCTTAAAAATTGCTAATAAATA
>MGDB01000018.1:9762-11199 GCA_001790645.1 Candidatus Schekmanbacteria bacterium GWA2_38_11 | reverse complement strand
TTACTACAAGCATGCAGGCAGATACCACGGGATAAAATTCAGAGAGTTCCTGCAGAAAGTTGAATGGTTTGCCCTTGGGATTGAATCACTCGGGTTTAGTCAGGGCGACAAGGTGGCATTGTTATCAGAAAACAGGCCGCAGTGGATGATTTCTGATTTAGCAGTAATTGGAACAGGCGGGATAGACGTTCCTCTCTACACTTCTCTGACGCCTTCACAGGTTGAGTACATAATAAACGATTCCGGTTCAAAAATAGTCGTAGTTTCAAAAGAAGCGTTACTTAAGAAAATTCTTTCAGTCAGAGACAGATTAACTGCTGTAGAGAAAATAATAGTCATTGATAGCGTGGAACCAAAAAATAAAGCAGAAGGTGTCATCACATTTCAGGAAGTCATAGAAACCGGAATAAAAATATCGGAGACAGGGGCGCAGAGATTTGATGAGAAAGTAAAAAGAGTGAAGCCCTCCGATTTAGCAACAATCATGTACACGTCAGGTACAACAGGGGTCCCAAAGGGAGTTATGCTGTCCCACTCCAACATTGTTTCAGAAGTCCGGGCGCTGAGCAAAAGCATTGATGCAGGGGTGGAAGATCTTTTAATTTCCTATCTGCCTTTGAGCCATGTTTTGGAGAGGCTTGTTGAATACTTTTTAATAATGAACGGGACTGCTGTGGGATATTGCGAGAGCATCGAATCCCTGCCGCGTAACCTCATGGAATTGAAACCGACGCTTCTTGTTTCTGTTCCGAGGGTATATGAAAAAGTCTATTCCATGATTGTTGATGGCCTGGAAAAGGGGAGTGCATTTAAGAAGAGGGTTTTTGACTGGGCTGTGATTGCAGGGAAATCCTACAGGGAATCTGACGGCTTTAAACGCAGCAGTTTTAAATATCTAAAGTATTTAATTGCTGAAAAATATGTTCTGTCAAAGGTTAAGGAAAGGCTTGGCGGAAGGCTAAGGATTTTAATCTCAGGCGGGGCCTCGCTTTCAAAAGAGGTTGGAAAATTTTTTAATGATCTGGGATTGCCAATACAGGAAGGTTATGGTTTGACAGAAACTACTTGCGCTGTCACACTAAATAGGCGAGATAAAATCAAGTATGGGACGGTTGGGCAGCCTTTGCCTGGGGTTGAAGTGGCTATTGGGGATGGAAATGAGATTCTTGTCCGTGGTCCAGTTGTGATGCAGGGTTATTATAAAGACGAGGAAGGGACAAGGAAAGTGGTTGACCAGGATGGATGGCTCCATACCGGAGATGTCGGGTATATGGATTCAGATAATTTTCTGGTTATAACTGACAGGATTAAAGATCTTATCAAGACCTCAGGAGGAAAGTACGTAGCACCGCAGCAGATCGAAAATCTCTACAAGACAAATAAATTCATATCCCAGGCAGTGGTAACAGGAGACGGCAGGAAATATATAACTGCACT
>MGDB01000018.1:1832-9592 GCA_001790645.1 Candidatus Schekmanbacteria bacterium GWA2_38_11 | reverse complement strand
ATAATGAAAAATAAAAAATCAAAAATCAAAATGTCGGAGTAAATGAATTTAAACAGGAAAATCCTAATGGAAGAGTTAAAAGAGTTAATTTGCAAAACACACTGCATATTTTATAAAGAAAATAAAAAAGAGGAATATAGCTGCAAAGGCTTAATAGTAATTGAGGATTTGTTAGAAAGGGGAAGTCTTGCAAAAATAATTGATGAGCTAAAAGCTCCGTTAGAGGTAACTTTTAAGCATGACAGAGTTTTAAGTGAGGTTGTTTGCAGGAGATGCGATTTCTTTATAGACGGGTGCGATTTCAGAGACACTAAATGCAGTTACGAGGCACCTCCCTGCGGCGGATTTCTGGTCATAAGCTATTTGACAGAGAAAAAAATTATTTCAGTGGAAGATATTAAAAGGCTATATGCTATAAGCTATAGGCTGTAAGCAAAATGGGGAAATGAAAAGTGCAAATCCCGCTTACCCCTTTTCCCTGCCTGCCGGTAGGCAAGTAAGGGGGGGTTGGGGGGAGTGCTGAAAACTGATAGCTAAAAAATCGATACTTTGATACTATTTTTTAGCTTTGAGTTTTAAACATTTTATAGCTTATGGCTTAAAGTTTACAGCTAATAGATTTAGTTTGCATTTTGTACTTTGTTATTTGGATTTTTTGATAAAGGGGTTTAACGTATGAACATTTTAGTAATAGAAGATGAGAAAAAGGTTGCAAGCTTTATCAAAAAAGGACTGGAAGAAGAACATTATGTAGTTGACGTGTCTTATGATGGTGAAGACGGTCTGTATAAGATTGAAGTAAACAAATACGATTTGATAATCCTTGATATTATGCTGCCCAAAAAGAATGGATTTGAAGTAATAAAAGAGATCCGCTCGCAGAAAAACGTCACTCCTGTTATCATGTTAACTGCAAAGGATTCAATTGAGGGGAAGATTGAAGGGTTAGACAGTGGCGCTGATGATTATCTGACAAAACCTTTTGCATTCGGGGAATTGTTGGCACGGCTCAGGGCACTCCTGCGCCGGGAAGGCCCGGAGAAATTAACCGTATTAGAGTTTGAAGATTTAAAACTGGATTTAGTGACGCACAAAGTCATGAGGGCAGGAGAACAGATTGAATTAACAAACAAGGAATATTCTCTGCTTGAATATTTTATGCGGAATCCAAATAAAATATTGACAAGGACAATGATTTCAGAGTCAGTCTGGGAAGCAGACTTTGACAGCTACACAAATGTGATAGATGTTTATATAAATTTTTTGAGAAACAAAATTGCTAAAAAAAGTCAGACCAAATTACTTCACACCGTAAGGGGTGTAGGGTATATCTTAAAAGCAGGGGAATGATATTTTATAAAAATGTTAGGTTTAAACTTATTGTCTGGTATCTGTTCATCCTGTGTCTCATCCTGATTCCTTTCAGTACATACCTCTATTATAGTTTGGCCAAGAGTCTGAGGGAGCAGCTTGACTATGAGTTAAAGGCAAAAGGAGAGGAGGTTAAAAACATTCTCGATGATTATATGGAAAGAAATGAAATAAAATTTTTAACTAAAGACAGGGGAATGAAGGCAAGGCTTAATGCAGTATCAGAATATATCCATATCCGCGACAGTAATGGATATATAATTTACAGAAGCGAAAGATTCAAAAAACACCCGCTTCCATCAAGGCATTTCAACTTTGATAAGATCACTCCAGAAAACAGTATTACACAGAGCATTGTTTTAGGTAAGAATAAGGGTGTGAGAGTCATTACACTCCTTGCAAGGGAGAAAAAGGGACCTGATTGTTTTGTCCAGGTGGGATTGCCGCTAAAAGATATTAACTATCCGTTAAACAGGCTTTTGCTTACCCTGGTGATAGCTATTCCTACAACGCTCATCATATCAAGCCTTTTTGGGTGGTTCTTTGTTTATAAGTCTCTGAACCCTATTGACGAGATTACTAAAACGGCAAGGAAGATAGGTGACGGTGATCTTTCACAGAGGCTGAAACAGCTAAAATCCAATGATGAAGTAGGGAGGTTAGTGGAGACTTTTAATAACATGATTTCAAAACTCGAAGAGTCTTTTAAACAGATACGGCAATTTACAGCAGATGTCTCTCATGAACTCAGGACACCTTTGACTATAATGAAGGGAGAGGTTGAAGTTGCTCTCAGGAAAAGAAGGTTGCCTGAGGAGTACGAAAAAATCATGAACGGAATTCTCGAAGAAGTAGAGCTGCTGACAAAGATAGTAGAGGATCTGTTGTTTCTTGAAAGAGCTGAGTCCGGAGTAATAAAGCTCAACCAGGAAGAGATAAACCTGAATTTCCTTCTCGGGAATATTGTTGAGCAGTTTAAAACGATCATGGAGAGAAAGAAGTTAGATTTCTACATGCATGTGGAGCCGGAAGATATCGTAATAAACGGAGATGCAATGCAACTGAGAAAATTATTTTTAAACCTTTTAGACAATGCAATAAAATACACTGATGAAGGCGGTAAAATAAACCTGTCCATTTTGAGTACAGGCAAATATGCTAAAATAATATTGACTGACACCGGGATCGGAATCCCGGAAAAAGAATTATTTTATATATTCAAACGGTTCTATCGGGTAGATAAATCAAGAGCCGGAGATACAGGTGGGAGCGGTTTAGGGTTGAGTATATGCGAGACGATCGTCAGAGTTCATAACGGAAGGATTGAAGTAGAAAGCATTCCAAACTTTGGCAGTACTTTCAAGGTATTTCTTCCAAGATAAACCCTACATTAAAATCTTTTAATCTTAAATTAATCTGTTTTTAATGTTGTTGATATATATTTTTGTATTATCCTAAGGAATTAATTTCTAAAGAATCTTAGGGTTAGAAGAATGGAGCGGTCAAAAATTGGGTAAAAGAGGCTTTAATCTTCCTGGTTTAAGGGCGACTGAAGTCGCCTCTACCCCAGTATAACTGAAAGCTTATGCATATTTTCACATCAGCTTGCTTGCTTAGAAAGGATTAGATGGAAACAAGGAATCCATTTCTCCATTTTAAAAATGTTCTCTGTGTATATCCCTACCAGAAAGAGTTGTCCTCAATGGGATTTATGCCGCCCCTCGGGCTTGAATATATAGCCACTATTCTGAAGCGGTTTTCTGAGAGGGTGGATATAGTTGATCTGCGGTATGAAAAGAAGGAATTAGATTATTATTTGGCTGCCAGGCCTGATCTTGTCTGCGTGAGCGTGAACTGGAGCCATGAAAAAAATAAAGTGAGAAATCTCATAAGGCAAATTCCTTCTGACATCTTCACCATAGTAGGAGGGAGAACTGCTACTGAGGACGCAGATAATCTTTTAATGGAATGTCAGAATATTGATATCATTGTCAAAGGGGAGGGAGAGGAAACCATAAAGGAACTTTTAGAGAACAGGCCTCTGAGTGAGATCTCAGGGATAGCTTACAGGATGGGAGATAAAATCATCCACAACCCTCACAGGAAATTAGGGCCGCTGGATCCAAATTTTGTTATAGACAGAGGGCTCAGGAGATATAAATACAAGCTGATAAGCAATAAGTTTGACTTTGGATATAAGGTTGACGGCATTTTTTCCTCAAGGGGCTGCCCGTATAATTGCTCCTTTTGTTCTTTCAACTTCACAGCAGGAGGTGAAAAACGCAGGTGGGTAGGGAGGCCCCCTGAGTCTGTAGTTGAAGAAATAAAGAGCATGGAAGCTGATATGGCAATATTTCTCGACGAAAATTTTACTTTCAACATAAAGGGAGTTAATGAAATCTGTGATCTCCTGATAAAGGAGAAAGTTAATAAAATCTTTGCCGCAAATTCCAGAATTGATATAGCTAAACATCCTGAGACTATTGAGAAAATGGAAAGAGCAGGGTTTAAGATCCTGATGTTTGGTATTGAATCAGCACAAAACCGGATTCTGAAACAGTTCAACAAAGGTTTTACTGTTGAGGAAGTAAAAGAGTGTTTTGAAGTTTTAAAGCGGTATGACATATTTTACCATGGCTATTTTATAATTGGTTCTCCCCAGGAAAGAGAAGATGAAATGGTCGGAATTGCTGATTTTGCAAATAATATCGGGCTCAACTCCATCGGGGTCAGCAACCTTCGCTGCTCAATCCATACTCCTTTGTATGAAATTATAAAAAAGCTTGAAGGATTCAAGTTAGACAGAAGAGGAAGAGTTTATTCCAACGCTTACTCTGTTGCAGACCTCAAGTTAATAAGGAAGTCCATATACCGCAAGTTCTACAACCTGTCGTCTATATGGAAAATATTTTCGTTTATACTTTTTAACAGGATGCTTAAGCTTAAAATGATTTATTCAATCATAAAATCTTCAAGCAGCATTATGATTGAATCTATGATCTATGACAACAGGGATTAAAAAAAGATAGTAAACCTTTGGAGAAAGGCTCTGATTCAGGCTTTACAAAATATGAAAAAGGGATTAAGGAAAATTAAATTGGAAACGATGTTATTCGTGCCTTCTGCAATTTTTTAACCTTTGAAGCAATACTGAATAAATAGTTTAAAATATTTCTTCCTTAATAATTAGAATAACGTTCATTTGCTCGCCAAGTGGAATTAATAATTCGCCAGTGAAGAAAAAGGTTCTATATATTTTCAACCCTTATATTTTGCTATTTTCCCCAACACGACAGCACTAAATAATATGTTTTCCATAAAAATATTTTCAACAACAGTTATTACAAGGAGCAAGATTTAATGGGTTCCAGCGAGAAAGAAATTACAGATTTAAATGATGATTACCATAAAGATGGTTTACAAGGATATGCTGATGGGAACGGTAATGGGAAGAGGTCTTCTTCTCCGGAGAAAGTTACCGGAACAGAACAAAATCCTATAAGGAAGTACTACAGGGAGATAAGCGTAAATGCTTATCTGAGCAGGGAAAATGAGTTTGAAAGTTTCAAGACCCTGACAGAGGCAAAAGCAAAAACTCTGGAAGCAGTCATTACGTCCCCTTTTACAATAGGTGAGCTAATTGAGCTTGGAAGAAAGCTTAAAATGCATGAAATTAAAATAAAGGAGGTTTTAGGGACTGACCCGCTTGATGAAATGAATTTGATGGGAACAGAGAAAAAGAGGGAGCTTGTACTTTCAACAATAGAGAAGATTGAAAAGAAAGATAAGGAATTGACATCCTATCTGAAGGCTTTGAAGAAGTGTAAGGAAGGAGGCAGAAAAAGCGAGGAGATTAAAAGAACTTTAAAGAAGTGTCACGAAGGAGTTGTTAAACTGGTTGGAAAAATTTCCTTTAACCAGAATCAGCTCGATAAACTCGGGCAGAAGGTTACTGAGATAGCAGCAATTGTTCTGAGCCAGAAAGAAAAAAAAATGCATCCAAGAAAGAAAGCATTTTTGCATGACCAGAGTTTTATTGGTGACAATGAGAAATGGATTGAATTCCTATCCACAGACAATATTCAGGAGATGATAAAGAACATAAGAGAAGGTCGGGCTAACTATAAGAAAACCAAACTGAAGCTGGTAAAAGCCAATTTGCGTTTTGTCATAAGTGTAGCAAGAAGATTTGAGAACAGAGGGTTGGAACTTCTGGATCTGATTCAAGAGGGAAACATAGGATTAATGGCAGCAATTGATAAATTTGACCATAAAAGAGAGATTAAGTTTTGCAGTTATGGACACTGGTGGATACAGCAGACAATTATGAAGGCGCTGCTGGAGAAGGCTAAGACAATCAGGATACCAGTTCATATCGTGGAGGATATAAAGAAAATGAAAATTGCTTCCAAAACCCTTTCACAGGGACTTAAGAGGAAACCTACCGTTCGGGAAATAGCTGAGAAGGTAATGGTCTCTGAGGATTTTGTAAGAAGGATGTTGAAGATTCAGAAAGAGCCTATCTCTCTTGATAAGGTCTTAGAAAATAATGATAACGAATCTGCTTTGATAGATTATATTGAGGATGTTGACTCTCCTTCACCTGATAACGAGTTATGCAATAAGGAGGTTCAGAAGATGCTGAGAGAAATTTTAAAGTGCCTGTCGCCACGGGAAGAGAAGATTTTGAGGATGCGCTACGGGATAGATTTTAATATGAACCATACACTTGGGGAGATAGGCGAGGACTTTGCTCTCTCAAGAGAAAGAATAAGGCAGATCGAAGAAAAGGCAATCGCCAAGCTCCGCAAAAAAGAAGAAATCAAAAAACTGAAATCACTCTTAAACTAGGTTATTTAATATCGTACAGCGTACCGTGTTCAGAGCTATGCAAAATTAAACACTTCACCACACGCGGTACGCTGTACTTTTTTAAGGGTTCAAATGTTCGAGTTATCTTCAGAAAGTATCAGAGTATTAAGATGTCAAAGTATCAAAGTTATAGCCGAGGCATCATGCCTCGGTCAGTAGGGCAAGGCTTTAGCCTTGCTTTAAGCAATCCTAAAGGGTTGCCCTACAGTTAGCATTCAACTATCAGCAATTCCTACATTTCACATTTATCTGCCGGTAGGTAGGCAACTTCCTAATTTCCTATTCACTATCCACTCTTCACGGCAGTTCTTCAAACTCCCTGAGAGTTTTACACTTCATGGTTTGGTTTGTTGCTTTCTCATGGCCGATAGTAGATTTGCTCCCGCCGTAGCTATGCCCCGGGTAAACTTCAATATCATTCCTCAGGACTTTCAGCTTTTCATTTATGCTTCTGTAGAGTTCTGCTGAACTTCCGCCTGCAAGGTCAGTCCTTCCGCAGTCACCTACAAAGAGTGTATCACCGGTGAGGAGTTTTTGATTATCTATGAGCAGGCAGATTCCTCCAGCGGTGTGCCCTGGGGTATGAATTATTTTTACAGTGACCTTACCTACTTTTATCTCATCCTGGTCTTCCACCTCAATATCAACAGGGATGTTTTTATTCTTCAATATCGCAGCCTCTTTTTTGTGGGCTATAATTTTTGCTCCAGTCCTTTCTGCTACGGTTTTATGTCCTCCTGCATGATCAAAGTGGCCGTGGGTTGTGAAGATGTATTTGATTTTGTATCCGTCATTAACTGCAGTTTCAATCAGCTTTTCAATATTAAAAGCAGGGTCAACGATTCCTGCTTCCTTTGTTTCTTCGCAGCCAAAGAGGTAAGCAAAATTACCCATATGCCCTACAGTTATCTGTTTAAAGTACATGGCTCTCTCCTAAGTTTTGTTTTTCTTATAAGATGAGAGTTTCTTTGTATACATTCTTGCAAGATAGTCGCACCTTTCGTTTTCCTTATGGCCTTCATGCCCCCTGACCCATTCCCATTTTATGGAATGTTTTTTTGACAGATTGATTAATTTCAACCAGAGGTCTTTGTTTTTTACAGGTTCCTTTTTTGAATTAACCCATCCTTTCATCTTCCATCCACTGATCCACTCTGTCATTCCCTTTACCAGATACTGTGAGTCAGAAACAACTGTTATTTTAGAATGTCTTGGAATTTTTCCCAGTGCTGTTATTGCAGAGAGAAGTTCCATGCGGTTATTTGTGGTAAGGAGTTCGCCGCCGCTAAATTCCTCTTCTTTATCTCCTTTTTTTATTATGCACCCGAAGCCGCCAGGCCCTGGGTTTCCGCTGCATGCACCATCGCAGTAAATAGTTATATTTTCCATGAAATAATTAAATGGTATCCATCAGGTTAGTCAAGAATAATTTGTTTTCCAATAATTAACTTATAACTTAAAGCTTACAACTTATGACTTGTAACCTATAACTTAAAACTCAACACCTTCGCAACCAG
>MGDB01000018.1:0-1806 GCA_001790645.1 Candidatus Schekmanbacteria bacterium GWA2_38_11 | reverse complement strand
GTCTAAATGGGATAATACGTTATTGCAGAGAGCTTAGTCCTGAAGCCTGCCTGCCATCAGGCAATTTCGCTTGTAACTCAACAGCCTTTGTATTCTATAGACAACATGAAAATTTTATGATATTAAAAAAATGTAAAATAAATTATTATATAAAAAGAACAGATTATTTATTCTTCAGTGAGGGTTAAATGCAAAGAAAAATTTCAGTTAATTTTGGGAATTTACTCCTTTCTCTTTCTGAAATAATGGATTTAGCCAGCCCTATACTTGTTCAGCATCAACAGAGGACCGCTTTTATCGCATGGGAAATCGGGAAAGTTGCCGGTCTGAAAAACGATGTTTTGGAAAAGATATTCATAGCTGCTTTGATGCATGATGTTGGAGCTATTAGCGTGGAGGAAAAGGTTGCAATTCATAATTTTGAAGAAAATGATTTAGAATTTCATTGTATTCGCGGAGAAGTTTTGACACAAAAAGTTCCTCAATTTAAAAATGTATCTAAAATTATCAGATATCACCACAAAGAATGGCAGACATGGGATGAACCAATCGGCACTCCTCATGTTTTAGCTTCCCAGATTGTTCTGCTGGCTGACTATATTGAACGATTGATTGACAGGAACAAATATATCCTCCATTACAATCAGGAAATTATAGACAAAGTGTTGCCTTTAGCCGGAAAAATTGTGCATCCACATATAATAGATTATTTCGTGGAAACATCTAAGAGGGAGGAATTCTGGCTGGATCTGGTTTCTTCGAGACTCTATCCTCATCTGCTTCGTCATGGACCTTACTGGAATGTTGAAATTGATTTTGATGAAATTTCTGAGATTGCTGAAGTTATCAGGAATATAATAGATTTTAGATCGAGGTTTACTGCAGCCCACAGCTCCAGGGTTGCCGCATGCTCTGAAATACTTTCCAGGATGTTTGGACTGACTGAGCATGAAGTAAAGCTGATGAAACTTGCCGGAGATTTTCATGATATTGGCAAATTGATAGTGCCAAACAGTATTTTAGAAAAGCCGGATAAACTTACAAAAGAAGAATTTGCAGTAATGAGATGCCATACATACTATACGTATCATGTTATAAGTACAATTGGAGGGATTCAGCATATTGCGGAATGGGCCGCATACCATCACGAAAAAATGGATGGCTCAGGGTATCCTTTCCATTGCAAAGCCGATGAAATCAGTACCTGTTCACGGATTTTGACAGTAGCAGATATGTTTGTAGCAATGGCTGAAGACCGTCCCTACAGGGAGGGGATGAAAAAAGAAGAGATCATTAAGATAATAACCGATTCTGTGTCCAATAATAAATTGGACAAAAGAATAGTTGATCTTCTATTTGGAAATTATGATGAAATAATTTCTTATGTAAAAGAAAAGCAAAGCCTTACTGATGAATTTTACAGGAGTAAGTTTGCAGTTATCGGGAAAGGGTAGAAAGTGATTTTAATTTTAACGAGAGTAAACATATTTTATGATTGAACTATATTCTCCCGCAAATGAAGTAGAACTGGCTTTGCTGAAAAGCGTTCTTGATGCTGAAGAAATAAACTATTTTGTCAGGAATGATAATTTTGGTTCCCTTGAAATAGGGCCTAAGATAGAGCTTTTCAATAAGAAGATGATAATAGTCCAGGACGACCAGTATGAAAAAGCAAAGGAACTTTTAGCGGATTATCTGAGTACGACAGAAAATGAAGTTGAACAGCCTGAGAAAAAATATTCCATGTCTGATTTTATCAGGATGGGAATTGAATTTTTAATGTTTGGATGGATAATGCCGGGGAGA
>MGDB01000017.1:14280-16043 GCA_001790645.1 Candidatus Schekmanbacteria bacterium GWA2_38_11 | reverse complement strand
GAAAAGATAATCATATACCATTAATATAAAAGGAAGGGACATAGCCATTTCCTTGGATAAAATTGCTACCAGAAAAGATAAGATAGAAAATATATAAAATTTTAAATCGATTCCTTTTTCAGAGAATTTTTTCTGGTAGGAGTAAATTGAAAGAAAGAAAAAGAGACACGCTATTGTGTCAGTTCTCCCTGATATCCATGTAACTGATTCAGTATGGACCGGATGAGTTGCAAAAATAGCAGAAGCCAGAAAAGGGATAAGATTATTTTCAGAAATTTTAATGAGGATAAAAAAAACTAAAATTGAATTTAGCGTGTGTAATATAAGATTTGTTAGATGAAAGCCTGAAGAGTTAAGTTCCCAAATTAGATAATCAATTCCATAAGAAAGAGTTATAATTGGCCTGTAATAGCCGTATTTAAAATTGAATTCCACGCCGGAAATATCAAAGAAATCTTTTGAGAAAATATCTTTTAGATGACTAAACCCTCTTACAAAATCGTTTTCAACAATGAGGACGTAATCATCCCATACAAAAGAATTAGACAGGGAGTTTGCGTAACTTAATGTGGAAATTAAAATAATAGCAGAGATTAAGACAATTTTTATTTCTTTTTTACTCAATGTAACCTAAAGATTTTAAGCTTTCGACGTTTTTCTTATCAGGTCTGACAAGCCTGGCCTGTATTTTTTTCCCCTTAAGGGACTCAAGATGGGCTTTCAATTGTTTTTCCATAGATGATTTAATAACCGGATTTTTATTAATTAAATTTACTTTCTCATCTTTATCACTTTTAAGGTCAAAAAGTTCCGCTTTGTTTGTTTTAAAGTCATAAATATATTTCCACCTGTCCTGAGTAAAAGAAAGAATATTTTTAATGCCCTTAAAAAGCTCACTTATTATTATTCGTTTTTTAAAGGTTTTTCCATTCTCGATTAATGGCATTAGATTTTTTCCCTGAAATTTTGGTTCTACCGGGATATTTAATAAAGATAATAATGTAGGCACGATATCAATTATGCCTACATTATCTTCTATAGAAATTCCTTTTTTATTCATAAAGGAAGGCAGCTTGATTATGAGGGGGACCCGGGTTGTCTGGTTGTAGAGATTATTGCCGTGTGTAAAGCCATCATGCTCAAGGAATTCCTCTCCGTGGTCAGCTGTGATTATAACAAGGTTATTATCATCAACCGGCAAACTTTTATATAAGCTGCTTATTTTTGTATCTAAAAAGTTAATTTCACTGTCATAGCGAGCAATTAAATTTTCCAAGAGATCCTTATTTCCATCTAATTCGTATTTATCCTTGAAAGCCCAGGGAAGTAATTGAAAATTAATGTCATTAAAATCTTTATTTGCATACTCTTTCATCCATGGGTTACGGGCTATGTATGGCCAGTGCGGATCCATATAATGAATCCACAAAAAGAATTTCTTATCTTTTTTTAGATACTTGGTTTTAAAATCCAGTATAACTTTATTTAGTTTCTGAGAATCATAAAAAGGAGCGTAAACAAAAACATCAAAGCCTTTAGCAAATCCCAATTTTTTGCTTAAATGGGGATTTGTTGAAAATCCCATGGTAAAAAAACCATGCTTTTTTAAAATAACAGGCAGGGTAATCAGTGATTCTTTGAGTGCTTCCTGATTGTATACATTCCCGTTTTTAAAAGTTCCATGAATAATCCCATGCTCAGAAGAATTTAATGATGTGAACATAGAGACCATACTGGGAGCTGTCCATGAAGAAGATGGGATT
>MGDB01000017.1:523-14183 GCA_001790645.1 Candidatus Schekmanbacteria bacterium GWA2_38_11 | reverse complement strand
TGGTTTAGATTTTTTCCTTTGAACCATTTTTGTCCTTTAGCCGGAAATTGCAATATGAATAAGCAATATCAATACTCTAATTTACTCTGATCACGGATTTAGGGCTTGAAATGTTTGGAAGAGTATTAAACACAACCTGTTAGGGATTAATAGTGATCTGCTTTTGAATACATTTCTAATATAACCCTTTGAACTAATATATAAATAAGAATTTAAAAGCAACAAGCTGTGAAATCAACGACGCAGAATAACAACACTAAAAAAATACTTTCATTTTTATTAATTACTTTTCATCCTGTCGGGAAAGTAATTAGTTTTTATTATTTTTAATATAATGTGATCCACTTTGTCAAGGCAGCAATTGAAGTAAGGTCTTTTCTGGTTTCACTGTTAAAATTAAAAATAAGCAAAACATAAATAAAATAAAAAGGGCTGGTTTAAAAACCAGCCCTTTTGTAAAATTGTAAACCTTTACCCGGATGCTTTTATTATTATTTTTTTAAGTTTACAATTAATCTTTCACCGTTATCTGAGTCATCTCTAGAGATTTTGACATTAACTTTCCTTTTACTTCCGGTTACTTTAACAGTAAATTTGTCAGATGTATCCTTCGCTCTCACGTTCAAACCATGTATCACGTATTCGCCGTTTTTAGTTGTTGTTTTTCTTGTTATACGAGGTTTAGTTTTACCTTTTAGGGCTATCTTGCTTACATTGACTCTGCTCTTGCTTTCAAGGGTGACTTCAGCGTCTTTTACCGGATGCCGTTTTGAGTCAGAGACATTACCAAAAATTGTAGCACCTGATGAGGACGAACTTAAAAGGTCAAATATAACTCCTTCAGCAGAAAAAGAAGAAGATTTTTTTGCTGAATGAGAACCTCCAGCTTTTGCTTTTGATGATGCCTGGTGAAAATTGAAAAACACCAAACCTACAGAAATGATTAAGCAAAGCATAATAGATACTAAACCTAATTTCTTTTTCATTAAAAGCACCTCCTTTTTAATTTGTTATTATATTTCGGTAAATCTGAGATGATAGTAAATTTGAAAGTAGTTTCCTGTCAAGATATTTTAGAAAAAATAGAACGTGAAACCCCCTGCGGGAGCACTGGGTTTTTTACTATCTGATTCGGAAATGATTGACATGGTTTTTAAAGAGAGATAAATGTTAAACAACAATTAGGAGTAAAATCTTATGAAGAAAAAAGTTATTATTTCATTTTTACTTTTAGCATTGGTTGGGTTCTGGTATCTTAAAAAAACTTCTGTTGTTTCTCAAAATAAAGTGAAGCAACCAAAAAAGCAAAGCCTCGTTGTAAACAAAGTAAAACTAAAAGATTATCCTTTCAATCCAAACATAGGCAATTATTCAAGAAAACCTTCAATAATTTTTATTCTTTTGGATGCTGCGAGGGCTGACCATTTTTCATGTTATGGTTATAAAAGAGATATTACACCGAATATAGATGCCATTGCAAAAAAGGGTGCTGTTTTTCTAAATAATTTTTCTCAGGGCACCCATACTATGCAGTGCATACCCAAGATTATGACCTCAAGATATTACTCTGAAAAAGGATTGGCGACTTATCCAGACACAAGATGGCGATTTCGTTTTGTAACAAATCCAGAGGATTCTATTTATTTGCCGGAGATCTTAGAGCAAAATGGCTACCTGAACTTAGCCTTTTCTACCCACCCCTGGGTTAATGAGGATTCTGATTTTGTAAAAAAGTTCCATTGGCTTTATGAATTTAAAGCCAATGATAAACCATATGCAGAAGCCGATCAGGTAGTTCCTTCCGCCCTTTCATGGCTTGAAAAGAACAAGGAAAAGCAATTCTTTTTATATCTCCACCTTATGGATACCCATTCCCCTCATGAAGTTTTACCGCCATATGATAAATATATTAATAAGAATTATAATGCCCGGCTAAAATTTAAAAGAGGCAATGTCATTGATGAAGATAAATTTTTTTCTAAGGTGACAAAGGGTGATATAGAACACCTAAATGCTATTTATGACGGTGATCTGAATTTTGTTGATCACTATGTAGGGTTACTCTACAAAAAACTCGAGAGATTGGGAATTAATAACTCCACTCTTTTTATTGTAACTTCTGACCACGGAGACCTGCTTGGTGAACATAACAAGTTAAGACATCAAGTCGAAGACTTTGCAATGGAAGAGCTTAATCATGTCCCATTAGTAATGGTACTGCCAGGAAAAATTCCGCCAGGTTTAAGAATTGACTCGATAACTGAAAGCATAGATATTATGCCAACAATAATGAATCTGACAGAGATAACACTTCCAGAAGGAAAAAAAGTTGACGGCGAAAGTTTAAGCGGGTTTTTTTCAGGCAAAAAAAAAGACGGGGAAGGTGAAGCGTTAATGGTTGCTGCAAGAGATTGGGGTTTTGCCAGAGCGATCAGGACAAAAGACTTTAAGTTTGTAATAGATGGTAACAGATATCTTTATGATATGAAAAATGGCTCAGGGCAAACAAATATTATAAATTCCAATATTGCGGCTGCTCAGGAACTTGAAAAAAAAATTAATAGAAAGCTCGGTAATGGAGAGAATGAATGGAAGAGTTTTATAAGAAATTTAAATCCTAACCTGTCCTTTACTGAAAAAATTGTTAAAGGGATTAAGACGGCTTCCCTGTCCGGATGGAAGATAAAAAAAGAGCATGTCAAATATCTTTCCAAGGGGACTGATGCTCAACCACTGGATATCAGAATTCAGGTCCCGAACGATACTTATAAAGTTTATCTTGATGGGAAATTCAGCAAAAAGAAATTTTTTAATTTTAAAAACTCACTCTTTAAAATCCGTGCTGAAAATGATAAAAACTATAAGATTTATAATTATGATAATATTGTTAATAAAAAGTTGATACTGATAGGTGAGTATAAGATTTCTGATGGTTTTTTTGATATGTCAATTGATGACCTGAAAGAGAGCCCGAAATTTAAGCTTAAAAATCTGATTTTTAACCCTGCCGGGGCCATTAAGGAACATGAAGACAAGGAGAGAACAGAAAAATTAAAAGCCCTCGGTTATATAAATTGAAGCCGTGTAAATTTTATCCTCCAATATGACTAAGCCTTATTTTATTTGGCAAATGGTTTTTATTGTTGTTTGGTAATGGTTTTATAAAAGGTTTAACTGCACTTTCAATTTTGAGCATTGGCCAGATTGTTAATGCTGCAACAGGATCAGTTGGTATTATTGTTAGTAATGACCGGCTATGAGCGGGATGCAGCTGCTGGTATAGGAATCAGCGCTGTGATAAATATCATCATGAATGTTCTCCTGATACCTAAATGGGGCATAATTGGAGCAGCAATTTCTACAGCTTTTAGCTTGATTCTGTGGAATATTCTGCTGACGATATGGGTTTACAGAAAGCCCGGGATTAATTCAACCTTTGTAGGGTTCGTTCCCAGAACGAACCGAGTGAAATAAATATGGAAGCTAAGCAGACCTTTAAGATATTAGTTAACTCAATGCCCAAAAGTGGTACTTTTCTCCTCTGTAAGGCAATTGATCTTATTGGTTTTAATAACATTGCAAGAAGAAATTTATTACAAAAAATCTTTAGTAAACTGGGAGTTGGACTCCCTTCTGGTTTTGGTCATGCCACTGTTGCTAAACACTGGTTACGAAGAATATATGGATATTTCAGTTATGAATGTAAAACCTCTATGATACCGATTGGAGTAGTTTCACCGGTTAATGTTCCAGCCAAGCTTATGGCACATTGGCTTAAAACGATTCCAATAGGTCACTATATACCAGGTCATATACCGTGGTCTCTGGAGTTAGATAAAATATTGTGCCAACTTGGATACAGACATATTTTGATCATAAGAGACCCTCGTGATGTTTTGGTTTCATTTCTGCATTATGTTATAAAACCAGAACATGGGTTAAGCAAAGACTTTAAAAGATTATCTAAGGATGAACAGCTTGAGTTTGCCATTACAGGAGGATATGCAGAAATAAGAGGCACTCAGGTATTGGGAATCGGACAGGCATTTCGTTCAATAATGAACTGGAAACAATCAGCAAATTGTTTGATTGTTAGGTTTGAAAGTCTGATTGGAGAAAAGGGTGGTGGATTAAAAAAGAAACAATATGAAACAATCAAGAAAATATGTGATTACCTTGAAGTTAGTTCAGATGAGAAATTTATCTCAAATTTGTGTGAATCAGTTTTTGACTCGTATTCGCCAACATTCCGAAAAGGGCAAATTGGTGCGTGGAAGAAAGAACTAACCAGTGATTGGATAAAAACCTTTAACCGAACACATGCTGATTTATTAGAGGAATTGCAATATGATTTAGAAGGTGATGAGATATCTTTATGATATGAAAAGCGGATCGATGCAGGCAAATATTATAAATTCCAATATTGAAGTTGCTCAGGAACTTGAAAAAAAATTAGTAGGAAGCTCGGTAACGGAGAGAATGAATGGAAGAGTTTTATAAAAAATTTAAATCCTGATTTAGTTTTTACTGAAGAAATTGTCAGAGGGATAAAAGTTGCTTACCTGCCCGGGGGGCAGATAAAAAGGAGACATGTCAATTATCTTCCGAACAGAGTTGATGCACATCCACTGGATATCAGAATTCATGTCCCTAACGATACTTATAAAGTTTATCTTGACGGGAAATTCAGCAAAAAGAAATTTTTTAATTTTAAAAACTCACTCTTTAAAATCCGTGCTGAAAATGATAAAAACTATAAGATTTATAATTATGATAATATTGTTAATAAAAAGTTGATACTGATAGGTGGGTATAAGATTTCTGATGGTGCATGAAAAATTTAGTCCGAACATTCCTGTATAAAGAAGATACTGATACTCTCAAGGGTCGCCTTGCCAAAGGTGCAGCGGGTACATTTGCGCTCAAACTTATTGCTGCCGGGTTAGCATTTATCATTAGCGTTCTTCTTGCCCGTTTGCTTGGTGTGTCAGGTTATGGTATTTATGCTTATGCTATAGCCTGGGTCAATTTTTTGGTAGTTCCTGCAGCAGTAGGACTGGAAAAACTACTTATCCGTGATATTCCCACCTATCAGACTCAATTTAAATGGAGTTTAATGCGGGGCCTTATTAAGCTTTCAAATCAGGCAGTACTGGTTGTATCTTTATTTATAGCCTTATTTGCAATTTTTATTTCCTGGATTCTATCATCATACTTAAATCCACAGATGTTATTGGCTATCAGTATAGCCATGGTGATGCTTCCTTTTATAGCACTTATTCGTATCAGACAAGCAACCATGCAAGGGCTTAGTCAGGTAGTGCTTGGTCAACTGCCCGAAATGCTTATTCAGCCATTATTGTTTATTATACTGGTTGGTTGTGTTTATTTACTTTTTGGAAACTATTTAAATGCCCCATTGGCTATTGGTGCTAATGCTGTAACTACAGGAATTACCTTTATTGTAGGTACAAAAATGTTGCAAAGGACACTTCCGCAAAAAACTATGGAAGCAATACCAGAATACAAGACAAGGGATTGGGTATGTTCAGCATTGCCATTACTACTGCTCAATGGACTCCGAGTAATTAATGCCCAAGCAGATATTATAATTTTAGGGGCAATAAAAGGAGCTGAGGTAGCGGGTATTTATGCAGTTGCTAATCGTGGAGCAGGGCTTATTACATTTGTTTTGATTGCGGTCAATGCAGCATTAGCGCCCACTATTGCCAGTCTGTATGCAGCAGGAGATATGAGGCGCCTGCAGGAAGTAATTACAAAAAGTGCCAGGATAATATTATTAATTTCCCTGCCAATAGGACTAAGCCTTATTTTATTTGGCCAATGGTTTCTATTGTTGTTTGGTCATGGTTTTATTAAGGGTATAACTGCACTTTCAATCTTGAGCATTGGCCAGATTGTTAATGCTGCAACAGGATCAGTTGGTATATTGTTAGTAATGACCGGCTATGAGCGGGATGCAGCCATTTGCACTGGAGTTAGCGGAGTATTGAATGTTGTTTTAAATATGGTTCTTATACCCATATGGGGAATTGAAGGTGCTGCAACAGCCACTGCAAGCAGCGTGATTGTCTTGAATCTTTTGCTGGCAATATGGGCATATAAAAGGCTTGGAATTAACCCAATTTCTATAAGAGAGATTAGTTTATTCAAAAAAATCTATAATAAATAGGAAGTTATTAAGAGAAAAATATGAATGACAAGTCAAAATGTATGAGTCCTGTAGCAGTAGGCGGTGTCGGGGGAAGCGGCACAAGAGTGGTTGCAGAAATTCTAATACAACTTGGTTTTTACATGGGAAATGATCTTAACGCAGCTTATGATAATCTATGGTTTACTCTCTTGTTTAAGAGGCCTGATTGGTTTTTTAAAAATTTGAATAGCAGAGAGTCACAAATTTTTAAGGGAATAAACATATTTGAAAATACCATGACAGGAACATTAAGCTCAAAATATAATGAATTGATTTTTATAATGAAGGCCGCTGTTGAAATGATGTTTAAAGGACAGGATCATTTAGGTTCGGGGAAAGGTCTGTGGCCTTTAAAACGAGTTCTAACTATGATTCAGTCAAAAAAAAGATATTCTTTCAAGGACATCGGGTGGGGGTGGAAAGAACCAAATACGCATATTTATATTGAATATTTAAGCAGATACTTTGATAACTTAAAATATATTCATGTTATCCGTCACGGACTTGATATGGCTTACAGCAGTAATCAGGCTCAGTTGTATAACTGGGGCATTATGTTTGGGGTTGAAGCCAATAATTTATCAACACCTCTCCCTATCCTTTCGCTTAAGTACTGGAATGAGGCAAATAAAAGAGCTGTTGCTCTTGGTAAAAAACTCTTTAATGAAAGGTTTCTGGTTATTAATTTTGAAAAATTATGTATTAACCCTGAGGATGAAATAAGTTTGTTAATAGATTTTCTTAAGATAGATAAAAAAAAACTGGATATAAATGAACTTGCAAAATTGCCAAAACTGCCCAAGTCTGCCGGCAGGTATAAAAATTATGACTTAACAATTTTCAGTAAAAATGAAATTGATACGGTAAGAGATTTAGGATTTGAAGTTGATAAATAAAAAGTATTAGTCAAATAATGAAGATAAAAATCAATTTTTAAAAAAGATTGCATTTTTAAATTTCCAAAACACTATGAAGAAATAAAAAGTTATGGAAAATCCGCCAGTCATAATAATCGGTATGCACCGTTCCGGAACGAGTATGGTCATAAAGATGCTTGAAAAATTAGGTCTATTTGTAGGCAAGCAAAAAGACCTAAATCACGAGGCGCTGTTTTTCCAAAAAATCAATGACTGGATTATGCACCAGTGTGGAACCAGATGGGATAATCCCACCTTAATTCGTTACTTACTTAACAATGATGATATTCGCAAGCTTTCAAAGGACTATATCAGTTTTATTATAAAAACACCTCATGCAATAAGTTATCTCGGTCTAAAAGGATACATACGCTACCGTACCCCTGCCAATCTACCTATACCATGGGGATGGAAAGACCCTCGTAACACATTTACTTTACCTATATGGATTGATCTTTTTCCTGATTCAAAGGTTATACATATTTACAGACATGGAGTAGATGTTGCGAACAGTTTGAAAGTAAGGCAGGATAAAGTATTGCAAGAGGAGAAAGCAATTTATAACAAACGGAAACCATTTTATTTTCTCTTACCCAAACGTTCTGGTTTCACTGACACCGTACGCTGCACCTCAATGGAAGGAGGCTTTTCACTCTGGGAAGAATATATGCAGGAAGCAAAAAAAAATCTAAATAATCTTCAAAATAGAGCTATAGAAATAAAATATGAGGACTTTTTAGATCAACCCGAAGGAAACCTTAAAACTCTTGCGCAATTTTGTAATCTGAACGCAGATGAATCAAGAATTTCTGAAATAGCTCACCAAATAAACAGAGAGCGTGCTTACGCTTACAGGGCAAGTAAAAAATTAAAAACTTTTGCTGATAGTGTTATTTCAAGACTCAGCGAAAATGGTTACTATGAATAAAGAACCTGTTATCAACATATTGCTTGCTGCCTATAACGGTGAAAATTATATAACAGAGCAGATCCATTCAATCCTTAAACAGACATATACTAACTGGATTCTAATAATCAGAGATGATGGATCTTCAGATAGAACAATAGAGATTATCAAGCTTTTTATAGAAAGGTACCCTGAAAAGATAAAGTTGATTAAGGATAATCTGGGAAACCTTGGGGTACGCCAAAACTTTACAAAGCTCTTAGAATATTCAGATGCGGACTATATTATGTTCAGCGATCAGGATGATGTATGGTTACCACACAAAATTGAGATTACCTTAAAGAAGGTGAAGGAGCTTGAAAAGATTCATGGGAGTGAAGTCCCTTTATTATTACATACTGATTTGAAGGTCACTGATAGAAATTTGAAGGTATTCTCTGATTCTTACTGGAAATACCAGAAAATAAATCCTTCAAAGGGGAAATATTTAAACAGACTCTTGATTCAAAATACCATTACTGGATGTACTGCAATGATAAATAAAAAACTAAAAGACCTTGCCATCCCAATTCCTGAAGCCTCAATAATGCATGACTGGTGGCTTGCTTTGGTTTCATTAGCCTTTGGAAAAATAGATTTCATCCGAGAATCTACAATACTTTACAGGCAACACGGAAGAAATGATATAGGAGCTCAACAATGGAATTTTACTTATGTATTCAAGAAGGCTATAAAATTCTATGAAACTGAAGACCTTAAGGAAAATTTACTAAAAACACAGCAACAGGCTGTTGCCTTTTTACAGAGATATAAGAAATTTTTAAATGAAGAGGACAGAATAAAAATAGAAGTTTATTCAGAGATGTTACATAAAACTTTTATTATAAAAAGATATCTGATTTTTAAATACGGCTTCTTCAGAATAGGTTTTATCAGGAATTTAAGTCTGCTTTTAAGAGTATAGAGCACCATAAAGTAATGAAACATCCTAAGGTCTATATCATTATTTTAAACTACAACTCATGGTCTGATACGATAGAATGTCTCGAAAGTGTTTTAAAAAATGACTATCCAGACTATCAGATTCTACTTGTTGACAATAACTCTACAGATAATTCTTTAGACTGTTTAAAAAAATGGTTAAATGGTCATTTTAATTTACAAGTTAATCAAAATAATCCTTTGAAAGATCTCTCTAATCCTCCTGCAGTAAAGCCTATTTCTTATATCTACTATTTAAAAGAAGTGGCTGAAAGAGGCGGAGACTTAGAGCTTGAATCAAAAAACAACTATCAAATTATAATTATTCAAACTGAATGTAATTTAGGTTATGCGGGAGGCAATAATGTCGGAATCAGATATGCTTTGGCTAAAAATGATTTTGAATATATATGGATTTTGAATAATGATACTGTGATAAACAGTGAAACTCTTTCAAATATTGTAAATTCTGCAATAGATGATAAATACGATAGGCCTATCGGTAGTTATGTTTACGAATATCGTGATCCTGAAAAACTTCAAATGTACGGGGGGTTGAGGTTTTACAAGTATTTTGTTTTAAGACCTTTTTTTGCAAAGTTAAAGGAAGATATTGATTTCATTTCTGGTGTATCATTGTTTTTATCCAAAAAGAAAATTAAAGAATTAGGGTTGATTGAAGAAAAATATTTTTTGAATTTTGAAGATTTAGATTATACTTATTTTTATAAAGAAGCTTTTAGTAATAAGTATACTGATGTTACACCTTTTTTAATAGCAGGTAAAATATGGCACAAACATTCTGTATCCCAAAGTAAAGATAAATTTTTACATTCCTATTATTTTACAAGAAGCACACTTTATACCTCACGTAAAATAAATAGAATAAATTATTTTTTGACTTTTACCTATGCAATTTTTAGAGGTATTTTTTATTTTCTACTTGGTTACAGAGATAATTCGAAAGGGATTTTCCTGGGTATAAAGGATTTTATGAATAAGAGAACCGGCAGATTGACTTAATATGAGAAGAGAGGGATACCAATACAAAAAGTTTTATAGTATGAATAGTGGAGAAAAAAGTTGTTTCATATTATCAATCTGCATTCCTGTTTTTAATCGGGATATACACCTTTTGATAGGTAAGCTGATAGAGGAAATATCTGCTAAAAAATACCAGGAGTATATTGAATTAATTGTTATGGATGATTTTTCGTCCCGCACTGAATTGAAATATGCTAATCATCAGTTCATTCTTGAACAAAAATCAATAAATCTTCATTACATAGAACTTGAGCAAAACGTTGGAAGGTCAAAGATAAGAAATCTGCTTGCAGAAAAGGCATCAGGCAAGTTTCTCTTGTTTCTTGATTCAGATGTGCTGCCTGACCAAACAGATTTTGTAAAGAAATATCTTGACTATGCTACTGAGAATAAATGGGACGTAATCTGTGGCGGACTTAGTTATAAAAATAGGACAGTGACTGGTAAAGAATATGATTTTTATTTCTATTTTGGCAGCAGAGCTGAAGCGAAATCTGTGGAAGCGCGAGGCAGAATACCATGGCGTTACGTATGGACATCAAACGTAATGGTGAGAAAGTCAGTCTTCTTGCAAACTTCGTTTGATGAGAGATTTGTTGGATATGGTTATGAAGACTCGGAATGGGGGATTCGGTTAACTAAAGAATATAAAGTGTTGCATATAGATAATACAGTATCTCATCTGGGGTTAGTTACCAAGGAAACCGTTTATCAAAAAATGCGTGACTCGATAGGGAGTTATATGTTACTGGCAAAACTACACCCTGAGGCTTTTAGAGAAAGCAGTATTCATAACATATCAAAATGGATAGTGTTTTTAAATAATCAGTTACTTGAAATTGCTGATACTGTGTTAAAAAAAATGTTTTTTTCCATTAACAGCAACAGCCTTTGTTTTTTAATTTTCCAGCTTAATAAAGCAGTCTTGTTTGCAAAGCAAGCAAAAAACCAGAATCCTTAAATATTTTTATGGATCCGTTGGTTTTCAGGAATTAGCTGAAAAGGGGTACTATTCTGGTTCAGTGAAATAAAAAACAATTCTATAATTGTTATTGAAAGATTTGATATGCATTATTTGTTATTGAGGAACAGAATCAAAAACTTATATGACAGAGCTAAATTGGTTCTTGCTAAATTATTAAACGATGTAGAGACACTTGACTCAATAAAGAATATTCCCGGCGCAGAAATTTTTTCTGGATTAACTCAGGATTTAGAATTGACGGCATATAGAAATATGGTAGATTTTCAGGAGTATTATAATTCTACATTGGATAAGAGATTAGCTGTTGAAAAATATTTTGCTTCTAAATACAAAAATAAAATTTCATGGATTTTCAAGGGTTATTGCCAATGGTGTGAAAGGGATACGGATTTTTTGGCAGATTGGAGATACTCTGACGGAGTATTACCAAATTATAGGGAAAGATTGGTTTGCAGCTATTGTGGTCTTAATAATCGCCAGAGGTTTGTTGGAGATTATCTTAAGAAACTGTTAAAAAACAGAAAAGAAGTTTTTAGGATATATTGTTATGAACAGGTAACTAATTTTTATCAGCATATGGCCAGGTACTTGAGTAATGCAGATTTTACAGGAAGTGAATACCTCGGCCACAATAAAAAAAATGGTGAAATCATCGCGGGTATAAGGCATGAAGATGCTTTATCCTTAAGCTTTGATAGCGGACTATTTGATTTTATCATTTCTAATGACGTTTATGAACATGTTCCAGATGTAAAAATAGCGCTGGGTGAAGCTTATAGATGTTTAAAAAAGAATGGTGTTTTGATATTTTCAATTCCATTTTTTGTTGATGAAAGAATAACTAAGCAAAGGGTGACCATTAATGAAGAAGGGGAAATGATACACCTTTTCCCGGAACAGTATCACGGCAATCCTCTCTCACAAAAAGGATCTCTTGTTTTTTATGATTTTGGCTGGGATATTTTGGACTATTGCAAAGAAAAAGGATTTAAAGATGTTTACATGGTAGCTTATTATAGTCTGTTTTATGGATATATTGGGAACGGTATGCAATTTATCTTTTGTGCTGAGAAATAAGAGTTTATCCTGAATCCTGTATCATCAATAAATATTTATAAGGATATTTTTTTAAACTAAGTACTTGGAAACTTATTTATGGTTAGCGTTATTATTCCTACACTGAATGCTGAAGCATATATCCATAATCTCATCAGGGTATTGCAGGGACAATCTGTTTCCTGCGAAATCATTATTGTTGATTCTTCGTCTTCAGATAATACGGTTGCAATTGCAGAGTCTTATGGACTCAAGGTGATAAGAATAAAAAGAAAAGATTTCGATCACGGCGGGACCAGAAATCTTGCTGCATCTAATGCAAGGGGCAATGTATTAGTTTATTTAACACAGGATGCCTTGTTAGAGGATACCAAATGCATTGAGAATTTAGTTAAACCTTTAAGTGACCCAATGGTTGCTACTTCTTACGGCAGGCAGTTACCTAAAACCGACGCTAATCCTGTTGAGAGGTTTTCGAGACTATTTAACTACCCTTCTACAGAATCTATTAAAGGTATAGATGATTTACCAAAATTGGGGGTAAAAACTTTTTTCTTTTCTGATGTATGTTCTGCCATTGAGAAAAAAAAATTTGAAGAGGTCGGAGGGTTTCCAAACAGAACAATTATGAATGAAGATATGTTTTTAGCAGCGAGACTCCTTCAAAAAGGATATAAGATAGCATACAGCCCAAAAGCATCTGTATATCATTCGCATGATTATTCGTTGAGCATACAATTTAAAAGATATTTTGATATTGGAGTTTTTTTTAGCCGGAATAGATGGATTAGAGATTTGGCTAAACCCGGGAGAGAGGGTGTTGAGTATTTGAAAGAGGAAATCAAGTTTTTAATTGCAGATAAGGAGTTGAAGTGGATGCCGTTTGCAATATTAGAAGCTGCGGCGAGGTTTCTGGGCTATAGAATTGG
The DNA here is from genome assembly GCA_001790645.1 of Candidatus Schekmanbacteria bacterium GWA2_38_11. GTDB lineage: Bacteria > Schekmanbacteria > GWA2-38-11 > GWA2-38-11 > GWA2-38-11 > GWA2-38-11. The sequence continues at coordinate 1,150 of MGDB01000017.1, read as the reverse complement.
ATTCTTTGAAAAAAGCTTTCCCCTGTGGCTGAAAAAAAGGATAAGCTATAACAAAAATTTCTGGGAAAAGTGAGAGAAAGTTTTAAAGTCTAAAAATTTATTTAAAACCGTGTTCCTCAGTCGGGAATTTTCCTGTCTTTACTTCCTGCTTAAAATCTTTTGCAGCCTGAACAATTGTATTTTTTAAATTAGCGTATCGTTTCAAAAATTTTGGTTGGAACTGGTCGTCAAAACCCAGGAGGTCATGGATTACCAGAACCTGTCCGTCGCAGTATGGCCCGGCACCGATACCGATAGTCGGGATTTTAACCTCAGAGGTTATCCGCTTTGCAAGCCCGATTGGTATTCCCTCAAGGACGATTGAAAAGGCTCCGGCCTCTTCAATGGCCTTTGCATCATTTAATATTATTCTGGCTTCTTTCTTGTTCTTTCCCTGTACCTTATAGCCGCCGATTTTGTGGATTGACTGCGGCATAAGCCCTATATGTCCCATGACAGGGATATTGGAATCCACGATCTTTGCAACCGTATCCCTGATTCCTGCGCCTCCCTCAAGCTTTACCCCTTCTGCCCCTGCTTCCTTTATGAAACGGGAGGCATTGATGAGTGCCTGTTCGGGCCCAAGCT
>MGDB01000017.1:0-438 GCA_001790645.1 Candidatus Schekmanbacteria bacterium GWA2_38_11 | reverse complement strand
CATTGTGACCGGGAGGGTATTCTCATAGCCGAGGATTACATTACCCAGCGAATCTCCAACAAGGATTATGTCTATGCCGGCTTCATCAAGGAGCTTTGCAAAAGGGAAATCGTAGGCAGTGAGGGCTGCAATTTTTTCCCCTTCCTCTTTCATCTTCTTTATTTTTGTAACTGTGACTTTGGACTTATCCATAGGTTTTTTAGTTCATAAAATTTTAAGCACTCTGTGTTTTCTCCAATTTATGGTAGGCGCAGGCTTTAGCCTGCGTCAAAATCAACGCAACCTAAAGGTTGCGGCTACCCTCAAAAGATGGTTTATAAAATAATTCTATATCACCATTAACTTCTCGACAACTAAATTATCCTTTAACTCGCTCAAAAGCTCAGACACAGATTTATTTAATACAGGGTGTATAAAATCTTTGTTTATTTCATTTAA
>MGDB01000016.1:12836-13042 GCA_001790645.1 Candidatus Schekmanbacteria bacterium GWA2_38_11 | reverse complement strand
TTGTTCATCCAAAAGGTCAGCTACTTTAAGAATTTCTGGGAAATAGAACCCGTATCTTTCTGCAAAATATCTTCCAACTCCCCTGAATACAAACAATCGCTCATCAGGTCCGAATTTTTTTATTTGTTCCACTATTTCGTCTATTCTGTTCCTGAAATAAAACCCGATCGTCATACCAGCCCCCTCATAGCAGGCATTTCGATATT
>MGDB01000016.1:5423-12820 GCA_001790645.1 Candidatus Schekmanbacteria bacterium GWA2_38_11 | reverse complement strand
CACAAGCCATCTGAACTCCTCTATATTATAATAACATTTTTTTAAAAGAGCTGAGCCAACACCCTGATACACAAAGACCCTGTCCTCTTCTTTAATATTATCCAATGCAGGTTCTATTAATTGAAGGTCCCCTCTGGTCCTTAAAAGATACTCACCAAGTAAGGGATAAAAAAACTTTCTGTATCTGCCGTCAACCGCAGAAACAATTTGGGGAACATCAGTTTCTCCTGTAAAATTTTCTTTGATTATCATTGACATTCCAAGGTAAGCAAATGTTCTCTTATTTTCATCATTAATCCAGTTTATTACTTTTATACATCTTTTATATTGATTATATATGGAATTAAATCCCAAAACATACCCTGTTCCTTGGTAATAATATGCTCTATATTTGTCTTCAACTGTTTTAATAACTTCTTCAAATTTTATAAATTTTTCAAACCCCTCTTTCCAGACCAATCCTTTTCCTCCTATGCTCCATCCAACTCCGTGGTAATACAGATGCCTGTAGATCGGATCAACCTTCCTGCCAAGCTCAATATATTTGGGAAAATCAGAGTCGAATTTTTTAACTGTATTCCACCCTAATCTCTCATAAGAAAATCCATCAAGATCACGATATGTAAGCGTTCTGTCATAAAAAGGAATATTAATATTCCCAAGCAATCCTAAAAAAAGCATTACTACGAGAACAGTTATTGCAAGGATGCCCTTCAATTTATTAATCTCCCCAATAATTTTTGAAAAAAACAGAGAAAGGATAATGAACATAAACGGGTAAAGTGGAATAAAATACCTGTAGGCTAAATATCTTTCTTCGAGAGTATAGAAGATTGATACATTGCTTAAAAAAAATATAGCAGAGAAAATTACAGGAGGGATAAGGAAGAAAAATTCTTTTGAAAAATCTTCCGGAGTAAGCTGATATTTTTTTGAGGGAATAACAGCCATTATCAGTTTTATTAATGAATTCCTCTCTTTAATCAGAATAAAGAAAAATGAAAACAGTAAAACCACGTAATAGAAATCAGAGAAAACTGAAAAACCAAGAATTTTAATCCTGTGAAAATCAAAAAGAGCCGGAAGGTCAAAAAGAAAATATTTTAGCATCTTATCAAAAACCGGCATTGTCTTTTCAGGCCTTCCCCAATAGAGTTTAACGATATTAAACCCGCTGAAGGAATTGATAAAGTTATAATATATCCATGGACTGAAACCCGCAAGAAAGGAAAAAGAAAAGAATAGGAAAGGTTTTTTTAAAAAAAACTTTTTATCAACCAGAAACCAGAAAAAAAGGCATGAAATCAGGCAGTAGATAGTTATATAGGCAAAATAAGAAGAGAAGCCGCAAGCCAGTCCAAAGGCAGCAAAAAGAAAATATGATTTTTTTGTTTTTAAAAGGTAGTGACCTTTTCCTGAAAAAAAGATTTCATAAAAAATCAGAATTGTGAGGAGGGAAAGAAAAATTGAGTCGCCATGAATCCCCCATGCAATAAGATTTGATTCTGTATAAGTAGAAGGGGAAAAGATGAAAAACAAACCAGCCAAAATAGCTGCTTTTTTATTGAAATGGCGATTGAGAAGCAGCAGGCAGAAAATCAGGCTTAGCGTTGAAAACAGTAACGCAACAAGCTTTAAAGAGAAATAAGAGTTACCCAAAAGAGTAAAAGAAACTGAAGCCAGAATTCCTACAAGAATTGTCCCACCGTTATGGGGATTATATGCGTAGTCAAGCAGGGGCATATTTAAGCCCCTGAGCAGTTCCATTGCAATAGTGCCGTTGTAGAGTTCTTCATCGTTCCACATGAAGATTCCTCTGTTAAGCACCCAGAGCCTTGAAAGGATGAATAAGATAACAATTAGATATAGAACACTCTTGCTTTTAAAAGCGGACACTCTGGAAATGGCATTATTTAAAGGCACAGTTTTTATCCAAAGGAGTTGATAAAAAAAATGTGTTTAAAAGGAACAATACATTAATTAAAAAAATCAAATCCCCCCTAAGCCCCCTTTTCTAAAGGTGGGAGTTTGGGGGGATTATTAAACCTAAAATCTTTATTTAATCCCCAGTCCCTTCAGTTTTTCCTCAGTTGGAATACCATTATTATCCCATCCCCTAAGCTTATAATACTGGTCAAGCATGGTCTCAAGATCAACTGTTTCCCCTTTTGCAGGGCCATCGCTCAGAGGTTCCCGCAATATCCGCGGTGGTAAAGAATCATCTTTTCTTGAAAAACCTGCTTTAACATTAAAAAGCCTCTCGACATTCCAGACCCTCTCGCCTGCCTTCACATAATCATCCATTGTAAAATTTAAACCAGTTGCTGCACTTAACAGTTTCACAAAGGGTTCATGCTGGACAACTACAGTTGCAAACATACAGACTCCCGTGGAGTCAATGGCAGCATTCAGATTTTGAAGTTCCATTGCAAGTTCTGCTTTTCCCTCTATAATTTTAGATTTTACTTTCTTGGGAATTCCAAAGATCTCACAAAAAGCTGTAGCACCTCTTGTATGGTCGCCTCCTCTTGGATTTGTGGAATATGTGAGTGCCATTCCCTTTGAACCCCTCGGGTCATAGGCGGAGATTTCCATCTTTTTTGATGTCATTGAAAGCTCAGGCCTTCCGTATTTCTCAGCAAGCCTGTAACTCCCAAGTGCAAGCAGGTCTCCAAAACCCTCACGAAGCCCCGTTTTTCTTGTCAGTTCTACCATGGCCTTGGCATCACCAAATTTTAGCTCCATACCGACATCTTTTTCCTTTATAAGTCCAAGCTCATAAAGTTCCATCGCAGTTGCAATAGTTACGCCGACAGATATGCTGTCCATTCCTAACTCATTGCAGATGTAATTTGCTTTTGCGACTGCATTTATATTGTCAATTTTACATGTTGAGCCAAATGCATATATTGTCTCATATTCAGGCCCTTCACCGCTTCCCTCAAAACCCTGCTCCTTCACCCTTGTAACTCTTGCGCATCCAAGCACACATCCATGGCAGCTCCTTTTTCTCACAAGGATCTTGTCTCTTATTGCCTGGCCGTTAATATTCGGAGCACCGGCAAAAACTCCTTCCCGGTAATTATTGGTCGGGAAAATGCCAACTGCATTGCAGTAATCAACTGCCATTGAAGTCCCGAAATAGCCATACCCTTTTGCTACATCTCCCTTGAAGAGATTTGAAATTTCAACGTTTACATCACGAAATCCGTCTGCAACAGAAAAACCCTTTGTCCCTCTCACAGCTATAGCTTTCAGGTTTTTGGAACCCATTACAGCGCCTACACCCGACCTTGCTGCTGACCTGTTGAGATCATTCATTATAGCTGCCATCAATACCAGCTTCTCGCCGGCTGGACCGATGCATGCAACTTTTGCCCTTGCATCTGTTTTTGCTTTTACCTGCCTTGTGGTCTCGTGTGTATCCATCCCCCACAACTCCCCGGCATCCCTTAATTCAATTTTGTCATTATTTATCCAGAGATATTTTGGCTTATCCGCCTTACCTTCAAGAATGATACCATCATAACCTGCAGCCTTAAGTTCAGGTCCCCAGTAACCACCCGAATTAGAGCATGCTATCGTACCTGTCTGGGGGGATTTTGTAATAACCATAAACCTTGCACCGCATGGTGAACCCGTACCTGTCAATGGCCCGGTTAGGATAAACATTTTATTCTCAGGTGAAAGGGGATCCACTTTGGGGTCTATCTCATCAAGGAGCATTTTTGACCCTATGCCCCTGCCACCAATATATTTTTTTGCAATATCTTCGTTCAGCTTTTCAACCGTACATTTATTGTTTTTAAGATTTACTCTAAGTATTTTTCCTGTCCACCCTTTCATAGCTCCTTCACCTCCCTAAGTTTATCTCCCAGGTTCTGAAAAAGTTTTTCCCTCTCTGTTTTCTCTTCCGGTGTTATCTCTCTCCATTCAATAGCCCTGTCCCTGCAGAAAAGTACGCATTCAGGATTTCCGTTGCAGTAGTCACATTTTATGGCGTGGCCAAACTCGTCATAGGGGAAAATGTGTTTTACAGGGCACTCTTCCATACAGGCGCCGCACCCTGTGCATTTCTCTTCGTCTATCCTTACTATCCCTGTCTCCGGGTCCTTTGTTATAGCTTCAGTGGGACATACAGGCAGGCATGGAGGATTATCACACTGAAAGCAAGTTGCCGGGTAATAAAGATGTTCCTCATCAAAAGCCACACATTTTATTTTGGAATAAAATGATGTAAAAACATTAAAATATTTATGCGAGCATGCTGTTTCACATCTTTTACAGCTTGTGCATTTATCAGGCCTGAAATGAATTACCTTAGCCATATCCCCTCCTCTTTTCCAAAATTAACCAATAAACTCTAATGATTCGTTTATTTCTTTTTCTACACCCTTATTCTGTTCCTTTTTTAATGCCTTTTCTAACTCTCCCTTTGCCTTTGGAGTTTTAATCCTGCCCAATGCCCAAGCGGAGTATTCCCTAACTATTTCTTCTCCGTTACTTAAAGCCTCAGCAAGAGACCCTACAGCCCTCTCGTCCATAAAATTTCCAAGGGCTATTGCAGCATTGCGCTGAAGATATTTCTTTTCAATTAAAAAAAATCCAAATAGTGTTGGTACAAATTTTTCCTCCCAATCTTTATCTGAAATTGAGAGAATAGACGGCAGTTCCGGAGCTATCATATCACTTGAAATCTCTCCATGCTTTACGGGCTTTAAATTCCTGTTAGACGGGCACACATCCCGGCATATCCTGCACCCTTCTCCCAGAAGGTTTCCTGTTAATCCTCGGATTTCTTCAGGAATATTTTTTTTGTTATGGCCGAGATTAAAATCCAGGCACTTCCAGACATTGCAGAAATAAGGACTTTCCAGAGCACCTGTGGGACACGCCTCCATGCATATGGAGCATTCTCCGCAGTCATCTTTAAGGGGGCTGTCAAACTCCATCTCTGCATCAGTAATAAAGGCTGAAAGAGAAATCCAGGCACCGAGTTCCCTGTTCTGTATAACTGCATTTTTACCATATCTGCCGACCCCGCATTCTGAAGCTTTGAGCTTAAGCGGAAACCCGCCTGCTGTAAGAGAAAAACATTGATAACCTCTGTCATTAAAAAAATCTACTACGTCAGAAGATCTCTGGGAATTCTTATTTAAGAAATCAATATCAATATGGCTTTCTTCTACAAAACCGCGGAGCTCTTTCTTAGCCTTTTTGATATCAGGCCCATCCCCGAAATAAGAATTTACCCCTACAACTATCACAGATTTTGCATCTGGCAGAAAATCCCTTGGCTGGTAAACCTGTGCATCGCCTCCAGCCAAAGGTGTCGATTCAGCAAAAGCCTTCCTGACAACACCGATCCTCCTGCAATCTTCTTCTTTGAAGTCGTCAGCAGAAGCTATTCCGATTGCATCAGCGACTAACTCTTCAATAACAAAACTTTTTAGATCTTTTTTTAATGAATTATCCATATTTGTTGAACTATTTTTAGTAAATAAAATGTTTTAAGTCAAACAATAAAATAAGAGGTTTCTCTTTAAAAAATGGTTAAAGGATTCGAGGAAAAATCAAAGAGCCTCTTTGTCCTCATTATTGCTGTGCTTCTCCGGTCATAGGAACAAAGCTTACACCTGTTATTTTTTTCTCTCTTATCCCTTTGTCTGATTTCTCTATAAGAACTAAATACTGAAATCCCTTTCCAACCGGCACTACCATTCTGCCTCCAACCTTTAACTGGTCTATCAGAGGCTGCGGTACATTGGGAGGAGCTGCTGTAACAATTATACAGTCATAAAGCGAATGCTCCTTCCACCCCTGATAACCATCGCCTGTCCTGACTTCAATGTTTTTATAACCCATATCCTTTAATCTCTTTTTTGCTGATAAAGCCAGCGGTTCTATTATCTCAATTGTATAGATCTCTTTTGCAATTTCTGCCAAAATTGCAGCCTGATACCCCGAACCAGTTCCGATCTCTAAAACCTTTTCATCTCCCTTGAGTTTAAGGGATTCAGTCATCAGTGCAACAACATAGGGCTGGGAAATCGTTTGCCCGGAACCTATCGGGACCGGGCTATCATCATAGGCATATTCCCTGTCTCCCTCAGGAATAAAAAAGTGCCTCGGAACTTTTCTCATTGCTTTTATAACCTTCTCATCCTTAATGCCTCTTGCTATAATCTGGTTATCCACCATTTGGTTTCTCAGCTTGGTATAATAAACCTCACTGACCTTTTCCTCTGACCCTGCACATGAAATTATTATTGAGGCAAAAGAAAATATAAGCACTGAAATAAATAAAGTCCTCATCCTCATATATCTATTCCATTAATGCTGAGATATGGACATTAACACTTCTCGCTAAAGCATTAATGTCATATCCTCCTTCCAAAACGGAAATCAGCCTCCCTTTGCAGCATTGTGCGGCAATATCTTTTGCTATCTTTGTCATAGTTTCAAACCCTTTTTCTGTCAGCAAGGTTCCTGACAGAGGATCACTTGAATGGGCATCAAAGCCTGCAGAAATTAATATAAAGTCAGGATTATATCCTAAAGAAGCCGGCTTTAGTATTTCATTAAATACTCTTATATAATCTTCATCTCCTGCTCCTATTCCAACCGGAACATTCAGTGTAAACCCTGTACCATCACCAGATCCCTTTTCAGATTCTCTCCCTGTCCCGGGATAATGAGGGAACTGGTGAATGCTGAAGTAAAAAACAGAGCTGTCAGCATAGAACGTATTCTGGGTACCATTGCCATGGTGAATATCCCAGTCAATGACAAGGATTTTTCCCAATCCATATCTTTTTTGAAGATACCGCGCTAAAATTGCAATGTTGTTAAAAATACAAAATCCCATGGCTTCTTCTTTTTCAGCATGGTGTCCCGGGGGTCTCACAGCACAAAAAGCATTGTCAACTACTCCAGCCATTACAGCATCTGCAGCCTTCAGACACCCCCCTGCTGCAAGCATTGCCACTCCATAGGAATCCGGACAAATTCCCGTATCACCTGAATCAAGAAAGATATCTCCTCTCTTGCATGAGTCACTCACATGGTCAATGTAGTCCTGGGTGTGAATTTCCCTGATCCATTCAAGCTCTGACTTTGCAGGCTCAATCCTCGTTAACTTTGACAAGAGGCTGCTCTCTTCCAGAACCCTAACAATTGCCTTAAGTCTCTCAGGTCTCTCAGGATGCCCCGGGCCGGTATCATGCTTGAGATAATCCTCATGGTAAATAAAACCTGTTTTATTCATGATATCCTACTAAGAGATGTTTACCAATCCTCCCTTACCCCACTTTACAAAAGGGGGCTGGTGGAATTGTTTCAACTTATCTATAACCAATAAACAAAAAATTCTCTACATCTTTTAAAGATTTTTTCAA
>MGDB01000016.1:4161-5313 GCA_001790645.1 Candidatus Schekmanbacteria bacterium GWA2_38_11 | reverse complement strand
ATTCTCTAAAATCTTTGATAATAGGTTAGTAGACTTACCTCTATTTAATTGGGTAGCGTTAGTTTCCTCGACCTCGAATTCCTTTGTAGGGAGACTAAAGTCTCCCCCTACCCGTATTTTTCTTTTTAATCACGAAGATGGAGCTACTTACCTGTCACATAATCTCCTTGTAAGTCTCGATCTTTGCCTGTGCCCTTAAGTTTTTCAGCTCTTCAGTAAAGATCCTGTTCCTTTCGCTTTCGAGGAGATTCTTGCGGAGTTCGTCTTTCTGCTTCTCAAAATCTTTTTCATCTATTGGAATCTTCTTTACCAGTTTTAACAGGAAGTAGCCGTCACCTACTTTAAAAAAGACTACCGGTTTATTCTCTGAAAGAGAGAATGCCAAACCCTTAAAATCTTCCTGATCTCTTATTCCTTGCATGTTACTGCTTCTGCTTATTTCACCTGTCTCTTTGACAACGATCCCCTTATTATCAATTATCTTTTTAAGAGATACATTTCCTTTCAGTTCCTTTGCCCATTCTTTCATCTTCTCATCCACAAGCTGGGCACTCATGTTTGTCCTAAGATCCCTTGCTACTCTGTCTTTTACTTCTTCAAAGGAAGGAATAGAGGAAGGGATTTCTTTTTCTTTCTGCAATATGACCCAGCCCTTCTCGCCTCTCTCTATAAAAAATGGCTTTGCAAGTTCTCCTTCTTTCACCTTTGATACAATTTTCTGGATATCAGGGTTTTTTCCTATCCCTTCCAGGGCTTTTCCGTTTTCAAATTCAGTGGATATGATTTTATTTCCCTTTATCTCCTCTAACTTCTCACCGGGTTTCTTCCTGCTCCATTCCTGGTAAACCTCGCCTGCCTTTGCAAGACCTGATTCTTTTTCCTTCTCGCTGATTATCCTTTCCCTTACCTCATCCTTCACATAGTCCAAGGGCACCGTGTCTCCTGGCTCCAGTATGTCTTCGACTTTTATTATATGATACCCAAAGCTGGTCTTAACTAAATCGCTGACCTCACCTTTGTTTAAAGAAAATGCAGTCTTTTCAAATTCCGGAACCATGGCTCCTTTCTGAAAATACCCTAAATCTCCGCCCCTTAAAGCGGCCATTGGCTCATCAGAGTAGATTTTAACGAGTGTCACAAAATCCTTACCGC
>MGDB01000016.1:3148-4130 GCA_001790645.1 Candidatus Schekmanbacteria bacterium GWA2_38_11 | reverse complement strand
TTTCTTTAAAGCATCTTCCTGCTCTTTCTTGGTTCCGGGCTTTAATGAAAAAAGTATGTGTCTTGCTCTTACCTGTTTTGCCTTAGCCTTATAGGTATCTGTGTTCTTTTTATAATAATTTTTGATCTCATCTTCACTGACAGTGGCATCTTTTGCAAAATTTTTTGATTCTATGAAAATATATTTTATCTTTTCTCTTTTTGGCAGCCGGTAAGCTTCTTTATTTTTTTCAAAATAATTCTTTAAGTCAGCTTCTTTTACATTTACATCATTTTTATAATAATCATTCGGGACAAAGACATATTCTGCTTCGATCTTCTCATTCCTTTTCATATATTCATCACGCACCTGGGCAGAGGAAACTTTTGCCGTGTCTCCAATAAATTTTCTCATCTTTTCAATCAGAATATCTTGCTTCAGATTCTCTATAAATTTCTTGGGCTCAATTTTGTTTTTCTCCAAAATACTTACTACCCTGTCATTATCCAGGACTCCCCTCTCATTCAAAAATACATCAAAATTCTTGAGCCTGTTGACTAATTCCTCATCAGTAACTCCTATGCCAAGTTTTTTTGCCGTCTGGAGCAGAAGGGTTTTTTCAACCAGGCGGTCTAAAGTCATTTTCTTCAGGTCAATGTTTTTTAAATATTCTTCTGCATTTTCCTTTAAGAGGTTCCTGAAAAATTCCTGGGTCCTTAAATACTCCTCCTTATAGGCAGAAAAGGGTATCCTTTCGCCGTTTACCACTGCCACTGAGTTTGTTTCACTGGGATTCCTGTTTGTAACACCATAAAAGGCAATAAAGGAAATAATCACTAACCACAAAAATATGGATAGGGATTTTACATTTTTTCGCATAGCATCAAGCATACTGAGTACCTCTCAAGTTTAAGTTCTCATCCAAAAAGGGGTCAAGGATTCAAGGGGTCAAGGATTCAAGGGGTCAAGTGAAAATCAAATCCCCCCCTTGCCAAAAGAAGAC
>MGDB01000016.1:0-3131 GCA_001790645.1 Candidatus Schekmanbacteria bacterium GWA2_38_11 | reverse complement strand
CCTGCCGGCAGGCAGGGAATGTCCCGCCTATCAGATATTATTTATCACCTACCGGTTTAAGCTTTATTCCTAATTCATCAAGCTGTGTTTTATCAACCAATGAAGGAGCATCTGTCATAAGGCAGATTGCTTTCTGTGTTTTAGGGAAAGCAATCACTTCCCGGATAGATTCTGCTCCTGTAAGTATCATTACAATCCTGTCAAGACCAAAGGCAATCCCTCCATGAGGAGGCGTTCCGAATTCCAGGGCTTCAAGCAGAAACCCGAATTTTACCTGAGCATCTTCCTCAGTAAGCCCGAGGATTTTAAACATTTTATTCTGGACATCCCTTTTGTGTATCCTTATGCTCCCTCCTCCAATCTCTGAGCCGTTTAAAACCAGGTCATACGCCTTTGCAAGAATTTTTGAAGGGTCGGTATCAAACAAAGGTATGTCTTCCACGCGGGGAGAAGTAAAGGGGTGGTGCATTGCCATGTATCTTTTCTCTTCGGGACTATATTCCAATAACGGAAAATCTGTTACCCAAAGAAAATTGAACTTATTTTTATCTATGAGCTTAAGCTTCTCTCCAAGTTTCAGCCTTAAATTGGAAAGAGAATCATAAACCACTTTTTCCTGGTCTGCCACTACGAGAAGAAGGTCCCCGGACTTACCTCCCATAGCTATTTTTAATTTCTCTAATTGTTCAGGTTTTAAAAATTTTGTTACAGAAGAGGAAACTTCTTTATCTGTTACCTTAAAAGATATAAGCCCCTTTGCATTATAGATTTTCACAAAGTCTGTAAGATCATCAATTTCTTTTCTGGAAAAGTTAGCACAGCCCTCTGCGTTTATCCCTGCGATCTTACCACCAGTTTTTATCGCATCAGAAAAGACTTTAAACTCTGACTCACCTAAAATATTTCCCACGTCATGGAGTTCAAGGCCAAATCTGGTATCTGGCTTATCATTGCCAAACCTCTCCATTGTATCTTTATACGAAAGCCTTGGAAAAGGAATTTTGAGTTCTATCCCTTTTATCTTTTTCCAGATTTCATTGAATAACCATTCCATTGTCGAGTATATATCCTCTCTGTCGATAAATGACATCTCTATGTCAATCTGCGTAAATTCCGGCTGCCTGTCAGCCCGCAGGTCTTCGTCCCTGAAACATCTTACAATCTGGAAATATTTTTCATAACCGGCTACCATCAGGATCTGTTTAAAGAGTTGTGGAGACTGGGGAAGGGCATAAAACTTCCCAAGGTTTATCCTGCTAGGCACAAGGTAGTCCCTCGCACCTTCCGGTGTGCTTTTTGTTAAAAAAGGAGTCTCTATTTCTAAGAACCCTACACTGCTCAGATAATCTCTCACTGTCTTCATCACATTGTGTCTTAGTATCATCTTTGCCTGCAAAGAAGGTCTCCTGAGATCCAGATATCTGTACTTAAGCCTTACTTCCTCAGCAATATTGACATTATCCTCAATCGGGAACGGAGGGGTCTTTGCCTCATTCAGTATATCAAGCTCCTTTGCAAGAACATCTATCGCTCCTGTTCCCAGGTTTTCGTTTACTGTCCCCTCAGGCCTTGCTGTGACTGTCCCTTTCACAGCCATTACGTATTCGCCCCGCAGTTCTTTTGCCTTTGAATGAGCATCGGGGCTTAAGCCGGGGTTAAAAACAACCTGTGTAATACCTTCCCTGTCTCTAAGGTCTATGAAAATAACTCCTCCATGGTCTCTGCGCTTCTGCACCCATCCCTTGAGGACTACCTCTTTACCTGTGTCTCCTTTTCTTAACACCCCGCAAGAATGTGTCCTGTTCAATTTTTCATTCTCCTCTATAAAAAATTTCCATCAGGAAATTTTTAAGTCCGCCTAAATATATAAAATTACAATTTTATAAACACGATTGTCAACAGAAATGAAAGGTGGAAGGTGGGTAGGGGCGACTTTAGTCGCCCATTAATCATTAACAGAGCTCTCAATGAAGACCTTAGCGGAAGCGCAGGTTGAAATTTATAACAACTCTAAAAATTCTTCTCTGCTAATTCCTGACTGGTCAATAATTGACAACAAAGTTCCCCTGGGAATTTCTTTTCTTTTGGGAACGATTACTAATCTTTTAATCCCCTTGGAATCTGTTTTATATAAAGCCACATGACTGCCTTTCCCTCTTTTAGGCGCATATGTAAAACCTGCTTTTATAAGTAATCTAATGACTTTATCAGAAGATAAGACAGGAAGTTTTTTCATTAAATAGCAACTTCAAAGGTTGAAGTGTATTTTTCTTTGGTCTTTAAGGTAAGTTTTAAGTCTTTGTAAATTCCTATTGCTTTAGCGTTTTCAAGATATAGCTCTACAGCCTCTTTTAGATTATGTAAAGCTTCCTGAGGGGTATCCCCGCAAGAAGCAACTCCCAATTCCGGGCATTTTGAAACAAAAGCAACATCCTCCTGCCAGATTACAGCAGTGAGCTTTAAGTTTTCCATATGCAAACTCCTTGTTTTAACAAGTTTGATAATACTTCAATAATTCTTTTATTGCAATATTATTCTGCTTGTTAATTCACACTCCCTATGATGGGGAAGAGTGGTAGGGTGAAGAGGGAAGAGAAATAATACAAACAGCTTTAAAATGACCAATATTTAGCTGACAAATACAAGAAGTCTCCTTTATATACACCTTACAGCAGGAAACATTAAGGCCTTCTGCTGTCCACTATTCACTAAATACTCGCCACTGATCACTGTCCTCCTTCAAAACCTTAACCGGTTTGGTTTTGCTAATCTTGCCATTTAAAGATTTAACTTTTACTAAAACTTTCCTTTTCTTTCCTGCCGTCATCTTAGGTTTAGCAGTAATGATACGCGTATTGCTCCAATCAGAAATAACTCCTGCCTCATTTTTTCCAAACAAAACCTGTCCTTCATAATCACAAAAATTCTTACCTTCAATCATTACAACTTCTTCTGGATATCCTTTTGTTGCGTAGAAGAGCTCTAAGATTACAGGCTTCTTATTGCCACAGGGTCTTTTAACTCCAAACCCGCTTAACGATTTCCCTGTCGCATCTGCGTTTTTTACACTCACATCTCTTGCTCCTGATGCTGCAGAAGATTTTATTGTAATGTTTGCCGTTATCTGTGTA
>MGDB01000015.1:5125-9937 GCA_001790645.1 Candidatus Schekmanbacteria bacterium GWA2_38_11 | reverse complement strand
TGGAGTTTAAATATATCCTGTAAATATTGGGTGCATAAGTTGCGTCGATCAGTGCTTTTTTATTTTTCTCCATGATTCTGTCAAGGTCCTTAGCAAGGTCCCTTGGCTGCAAACCCTTTGCCGATTTTAAAAGCTCGACGGTCTTTCCAAATAAAGCATTAATTGTAGTCTTATATCCCATAATCTTCTCCTTTTAATCCCCCTCACCTTAATCCTCTCCCCGTTGGGGAGAGGAAGTGTTAAAAGTATTTCCCTCTCCCCCTGCTGAGAGGCTACCAAGCCAATTCCCTCTCCCCTTGCGGGAGAGGAAAGGGTGAGGGGTCAATTCCCTTTTTCATTATCCTCTGGTTCTATTTCTCCTTCTTCTTTCTCCTCCTCTCCCTCTTCTTTCTCTGCTTCTGTAATATCTTCCGGACTTGCAGGCACTGGAACAGTCTCCTTGCCTCCTTCCAAAGTTTCCTTTACAATCTCTTTTATCTTTTCAATCCCAACCTCTCCCTTTGCCTTAACTGCTTTCATGGCATCCTTAAGACGGGAAGACAAATACTCGACTTTCATCTGCCGTATTTTTTTTTTGATATCAGTTGGAAGCTCTGCTTCAATAGCTACTTCCCTCTCAAAAAATCTTTCAAGAAGCTTTGAGCTTGTTTTTATATCCTCAATTTCTGATTTGCATTTATCGCATCCGAGAATATGTTCCCTCGCGCTTTCGCTTATCTTAACCCCCTCTAAAAACCCGATGAGGTCTACATCTTCACATTTCATAACCTGCTCCTAATTTATTTTTTGGACTATTCACTGTTCACTTGCTTTTAGCCAATTCCTTAATTTTTTTATTCTCATTAAATTTTTCCATACACCTTTTCACCTGTACCGAGATTGTCCCGATAGGTTTTTTCAAAATCTTTCCAAGCTCCTGATAACTCTCATAATACCCAAGCTTATATCTGAAGTATTCTTTTAAAATCTTTTTGCATTCCTCTTTAAGGTCATTAAGAACAAATCTTATAATTTCCATAGTATTTTTATTAATAAGCTCATCTTCAGGGGAGCAGTCTGTAGATGTAAGACTCTGCTCCATTTTTGTCCCTTCCTCACTCTCCACTGGCTCATCAATGCTATTCTCTCTTGTCTCTATAGGTGTCCTGCTGATATCAATAATTTTATTTACTGTTATTTTCCTTAAGAATCCTCTGAAGGATTCCTTTTCCTTTACTTTTTTAAGTCCACCTTCTATTAATGATGTTACTACCATCTGAGCTATGTCATCTGGTTCCTGTTTTAAATTTCTACCTTTAAGTCTTGCAATATTGAGGATGAAGTTATAAACATATTTCCATGCTCCTTCATCACCTCTAAGACACATCTCAAAAAGGTCAGAATCTGAAACTATGCAAAAATCCTTTGCCAAGCTTTTTTCCTTTTTCTAAATGGTTGACGGATTAAGTGTAAAAATTTCTACAAATACTCACGTAGGGCTTAATATTTTTACTTAACCACAGAGGACACTGAGATATTTTCCTCCATATTTCTCCGTGCCCTCTGTGGTTAAATTTTGCTGCCTATCTCTAAGATGATTTTCTGGAAAGCTTGTTGCCGGAATATATAATTTTATGCGGATTCTAATGAGAATGGGTTATTTTTGCAATATAAAAAATAACAAAAATCAGAACAGCTCTCTCTGTCCGTCAGGCGGGCAGGGAATTCCCAGATGTTTATAGGCAAGCTTTGTAACTACTCTCCCCCGCGGTGTGCGCTCTAAGAATCCTTCCTGGATTAAGAATGGTTCATAAACTTCTTCAATGGTATCTTTCTCTTCACTCACCACGGCTGAAATAGTTCCTATCCCAACAGGACCTCCGTTAAATTTCTCTATAATGGTCATCAGCAGTTTTCTGTCAAGGCTGTCAAATCCCATTTCATCTATCTCAAGCATTTCAAGTCCCTGCCGTGCAACATCAATATCAATCAACCCGTCAGCTTTAACCTCAGCAAAATCCCTGACTCTTTTCAGAAGTCTGTTTGCAATTCGCGGAGTACCACGTGACCTTTTTGCTATCTCCTGTGCACCATTTTCTGTAATCTTTATAGTTAAAATATCAGCAGACCTTTTTATAATTGTATTTAATTCTTCCACATTATAAAACTCAAGCCTGTGCTTTATCCCGAACCTCCCCCGCAGAGGAGAAGTCAAAAGTCCTGTTCTTGTTGTCGCACCAATAAGAGTAAACCTTGGCAATTTAAGTTTCATTGACCTCGCTGAGGGGCCCTGACCAATTATTATATCCACCTGGAAATCCTCCATTGCGGGGTATAAGGTCTCCTCTACAGCATGGTTTAGCCGGTGGATTTCATCAATAAAGAGAACGTCATGTTCTTTAAGGTTAGAAAGAATTGCAACAAGGTCTCCCTGCCTTTCAATGACAGGACCAGCGGTAGTTTTTATGCTTACGCCTAATTCCTTTGCTATTATATATGCAAGGGTTGTTTTGCCAAGTCCAGGCGGTCCCCAGAAAAGGCAGTGGTCAAGAGGTTCATTTCTTGCCTTTGCAGCCTGAATGAACACACTGAGATTCTCTTTTACCTTTTCCTGCCCTATATACTCACTAATAGTAGACGGCCTCAGGGTCAGGTCAAAGTTTTTATCTTCCTCTATTAATTTTTTGGAAATAATTCGTTTATCCATATTAGTTAAATTCTAAATTCTTACTTGAGGTAAGCACCTTATATCTTTTCCTTAAATATTTGTAAGAATTTATTTTTATACTAAAAGAATATGTAGAAACATACCTTCAGGTATGTTGTTTTTTTAATAGATTAACAGACCTAAAGGTCTGTTTCTACAAAATTAGGAATTTAAATTCATTTTTTTCTTTGTGCTTTGGCATTTGGTATTTTCCACTTCCTACTTCCACTTCCCAAGCATTTTTAATGATTCTTTTAGCACTGTCTCAACTGATGCTGATTCTCCGCGTTTACCGCAATTACTAAAGGCATCCTTTGCAGCCTTTTCTGCTTCAATCTTTGAATAACCTAAATTGGTTAAAGCTGAAATAACATCATCAAGAATCTGATTAGTTAATTCAGCCGCACTACTCTCTGCTTTGTGCCTTTCTATCGGCATTACCTGAATCTTCTCTCTCAACTCATAAACCAATCTTTCTGCCGTCTTTCTGCCTATCCCCGGTATCCCGCTTAAGGTAACAATATCAGAGGCTGCTATAGCTGTTTTTAAATCTGATGAACTAATTCCTGAAAGTATATTGAGCGCAAGTTTCGGACCGATCTTTGTAACAGATATCAGATGTTCAAACAAGACCCTCTCTTCCTTTGTCAGAAACCCGAACAGAGAAATACAGTCTTCCCGCACATAGGTATATACCTCAAGGCAAACTTTTTCTTTTTCCTTTGGAAGCTTGTAAAAAGTAGAAAGAGGGATAAATACCCGGTAACCAACTCCATTTACATCAAGAACTACAAGATTAGGGGTCTTATGCTCCAATTCCCCCTTAAGCAAAGCGATCATTAGTTTTTTCCAATCTTATCATAAAGGAAGCATTATGAATATGGCAGATAGCTACTGCGAGGGCATCTGCAGCGTCATTTGGCTCAGGTAAAGAAGAGAGACCAAGGAGAGTCTGAACCATCCGCTGGGTCTGATACTTTTCACCTTTCCCGTAACCAACTACAGCCTTTTTAATTGCTGTAGCCGAGTATTGGACAACTGGTAACCCGGAATTTGCAGATGCGAGAACTGCCACTCCCCTTGCATGGCCAAGCTTCAGAGCTGCTTTTACGTCCCTGGCAAAAAAAAGTTCTTCTATTGCGACAACATCAGGTAAATATTTTTTTATAACCGATGAAATGCCTTCATAAATTTTCTTTAACCTTTGAGAAAACTCATCTTTGGAAGATGTCTTAATTGCTCCTGAGCAGATATGAATCAGACTTTCTCCTTCCTCTTCTACCAGACCATAACCAGTTGCAACTGTGCCGGGATCTATACCAAGGACTCGCAATTAAACCTCCTTTAAAAGGATTCGAGGATTCCAGGGTTCAAGGGTTTAATTAAATCAAAATTTCAAGTTAAAAACTCATCAGCTTTTTAGTTTTGCATTATCATTTTTCATTTTGAATTTTGATATTTGAGTTTTTATTTCACTTAACCCCTTGCCCCCTCGACTTCTTGACCCCTCAATTATACCTTCTCCATCTCCTCTGCAGATATATCAAAGTTTGCATATACCTTCTTGACATCATCGTGATCTTCTAATGCCTCCATCAACTGGAGCATTCTATGTGCCTGGTCTCCCTGAAGCTTCACAGTAGATTTTGGAACCATTGTGATCTCAGCAAGTGAACATGGTATATTCTTGCTCTTAAGAACTTCTTTCACTTTTTCAAAATTTTCTACACTTGTAACTATTTCATATATCTTATCCTCAGCACTGAAATCATCTGCCCCTGCTTCCAAGGCTAACTCCATAAGCTCTTCTTCTTTGGCTGCACTTTGATCAACCAAGAATAGACCCTTTTTTTCAAACATCCAGCCCACACATCCTGCTTCCCCCATGTTGCCGCCGTGCTTTGTTAAGATATGCCTGAGTTCAGAGACTGTGCGGTTCTTGTTATCAGACAGAGTCTCGACAAGTACAGCAACTCCGCCGGGGCCGTATCCTTCGTACCCTGCCTCTTCATAAGTAATTCCCGGAAGCTCTCCCGTACCTTTTTTTATCGCTTTTTGGATATTGTCATGAGGCATATTTGCTGCTTTGGCCGCTGCTACTGCACTGCGAAGCCTTGGATTACCAT
>MGDB01000015.1:3849-4924 GCA_001790645.1 Candidatus Schekmanbacteria bacterium GWA2_38_11 | reverse complement strand
CACCTACTTCATCATCTTCGTTAACATTAGTTTTCGTTAACATTCGTTCAAAAATCTTTCATATCTTTTGTTCTAAAAAACTTTTTAAGGTCGAAGCAATCTCCTGTAAGCGTTCCAGATCCTGAATCTTACGGTGTTCTTCATCTGTTAGATAAAAAATCTGAACGGCCAGATTCCCCTCGGTCACTATCTTTGCTAAACTTATATCCAGTCCCAATTCTGCCAGTATCTTGGTTACGTCATACAGTAACCCTATGCGGTCTTGAGCATGGACTTCAATTATCGTATAGGAATCTGACTCATCATTATTTATCCCAATTTCTGTCGGTATATTTATTATACCATATTTTTTCTTCATGATATATCTTTTTTGTCTCTCTACCAGTCCTTCAAGATTAATTTTACCATCCAGTGCTTTTGCCAAATCCTCTTCAATTTCTTTCCAGAGTTCATCGTCGTCTACAGTTTTCCCATCCCGGTTGCAGCACTGGAGTGTATCTACAGCTATCCCTTCGCTGTTAGTGTATATCTCTGCACCAAGGATCTGAATCCCTTTGGATGTGAGAGTACCGCAGATTTTGGAAAAAGATCCTAATTTACCCTCAAAGCAAACAAGAAAATCTGTATAGCCCACCTTTGGGTTATGGATGACAGAGCTTGAGACCTTTTTCCCCTTCAAATCTTTCAGAAGACGGTAATGGGTATACATCCTGCTGGCAAGGGTTCCGGTGATATACCTTTCCGGCAGGGTATCGAAGAATTCTATGACCTGCTCTCTTGATAATTTACCTTCAGATTTATTTATTACCTTTTCTATTATCTTTTCTATCTTCTCTCTGTATTCTGCTGTGTAATCGATTTCTTCGTAAAGCCTTTTTGTAAAATATTTATATGTCTTCAGATAAAGCCTGCTTACAAGTTCACTTCGCCATTCGTTCCAGGCATATGGAGAAACCGCGCTTATATCAGCATAAGTCAATACCATCAGCATCTTCAGGGTCTCAAGATCCCCCATTGTCTTAGCAAACTCTTCTATGGTCTTGTTATTCAGAAAATCTCTCCTCTCTGCAGTATG
>MGDB01000015.1:530-3769 GCA_001790645.1 Candidatus Schekmanbacteria bacterium GWA2_38_11 | reverse complement strand
TTTTTGATATCTCAGCACTTCTTGAGATATGTCCTCTACCACCTGCTTTTCCTATGTCATGAAGGAGAAGAGCGAGTCTTAAAAGATCCTTTCTTTCAATTTCTTTATAAACCTGGCAAAAGATAGAGTCTTTTGGATCCCTTTCCTCTAACTCATCCAGCTTTTGCAAAGCTATGAGTGTATGTTCATCCACAGTATAATGATGGTAGATATCAAACTGGACAAGGCAGTCAAGTTCGCCGAATTCAGGAATAAATTTATCCAAAACCCCTGTCTCATGCATCTGTCTTAGATTTCTTGAAATTTGTCCTTTTGAACTCAGTATCTTCATAAATAGTTGGCCGCCCTGTTTACCCCATTCAAACTTACCATTTATATCCCTCTTGATAAGATGGAGCAAGGAATCACTCATATGGTAGTTATGGCTCTGTGCTATCTCAAAAACTTTCAGCAGCTTTATAGGAGATTTCCGGAATATGTCCGGATTATTCTTAGCAACATACAGGGAATCATCTATCAAGATAAAACCGTCTTCTAAAACTTTCTGCCTCAGAATGGAATGAGACTTCCTGTTTCCACTGTCTTTTTTACATGTTCCCCTGATAAATTCAGTACAAATTTGAGAAATTATCTTTGCATGGAAGTAATAGTCTCTCATAAAATGTTCCACAGCAGGCTTATTTCTTTCTTCCCTATATCCAAGGTGCCTGGCAATTTCGGTCTGATATTCAAAAGATAGTACATCGTTTTTTCTTGCGGAAAGGTAGTGAAGGTCATTGCGCACTCTCCACAGAAAATTTAATCCTCTTTCCACAGCTTCCTGATCCTCACAGCTCAACGCACCACATGTAACCAAATCCTTGATGTAGTCAACCTTATACATAACCTTGCCAATCCAGTATATAGTATGAATATCCCTCAGCCCACCGGGGCCTTCTTTAAGGTTTGGCTCCAAAACCTGAATTGTATTTCCTGCATTAGCATATCTTTTGTTTCTTTCCAGTACTCTCTGGCGGAGATAAAAATCAATTTTTCTATTCACTATCTTATTGTTGAATGTTTTTTTGAAATCATCAAAGAGCGCCCTGTCCCCGGTAATGAATCTTGCCTCCATTAATGAAGTCATTGTCTTAAAATCATTCTCAGCAAGCTTTAAACAATCTTCTACAGACCTGCAGCTATGTCCAAGGTCAAACCCAAGGTCCCACAAAAAGTGAAATACATCTTCGCTAATAGCCTGAACAAAGGGAGTCAAATCCTTCGGATATAAAAACATTACATCTATATCAGAAAAGGGGCTGAGAGAACCCCTTCCATAACCTCCTACAGCAGCAATCGTACAAGAACCGTCCCTATCAAAATTCTCCTCATAGAGTTCTGAAGAAAACTTATAAAGATCCCTTATCACCTGATCTGACATGCTGCAAAGGGCCTCCACAATTTCTCTCCCGGTTGCACCATTGTAATGCCTGCTCTTAATAGATTCCTTTTCTTTAGAAACGGTCTCCTTATAGAAATTGACCTTCTCTTTTTTTAATTCTGATTTCCTGATTGGGTCAGTCATGCTATATCCTGGCTTATAGGTTTTATTACTCTCCATAACATGAACTTATAAAATATTTAATATTTGTGTTAGCCAAATCCTAAATACTAATATTCTCAATAGAAAATGCGGGGTTGGACTTCGTCATGAGCTCAGTCGAACGAAAACCCCGCCTATCGACCTGTCTGCCGACAGGCAGGTAGGCGGGACATTTTTGTCCCCCTGATTTCTAAATTCTAAACATCTTTTCGATTTTTACCCTTCACAGTGATGTCATCAAACTTTTCACATAAGATTTTACACCGGAAAATATCCCTTCAGTAATCTTCTCCCTATAATCATCTGACTTTAGCAGAGTTTCTTCATGAGGATTAGTAATAAATGAAACTTCAACCAATATGCTTGGCATTTTTGCTCCAATTAAAACATAAAAAGGTCCGGGTTTTACACCTAAATCTTTTGTCTCTGAGAAACTTCCATTCAAAGTTTCTACCAGATTTTTCTGCACAGCTCCAGCTAATCTGCTTGACTCGTTTACTTTTGAATTTAACAGAAGCTCATTTAAAATTTTTTGAAGGTCGCTGATGTTTTTTAATGAAACAGCATTTTCTCTTGCTGCTACTTCCATGGCATCTGGATTTGATGACAGGTTTAAAAAATATGTTTCAATACCTTTTGCTTCTCTTCTCTTGCTTGCATTGGCATGGATTGATATAAAAAGGTCAGCTTTTTTAGCATTAGCGATTGCTATCCGCTCTTCCAGTGGAATAAAAACATCACTATCCCTTGTTAAAACCACATCCCAGTCAAAATTAGCCTCCAAAATTTTTTTCAATCTCTTTGCTACATCTAAAACAATTTCCTTTTCCGTTAATCCTGTCCCACCGATTGCTCCGGTATCCTTACCTCCGTGGCCTGGATCAATCACAACCAGTTTAACTTTAAGTCCTAACTGCTCTGGCAAAGTCAGAGGACGAACTTTTTCCTGCACAGTTCCGTTAGAATCTTTCTTAGTTAAAACCTCTCCTTTCCCATATAAATCTATAACTATTCTGTCGGGACTCTTCAAACCGAAAACTTTAAATGACTCTAAACTATCTAAGTCTATGACTATTCTTACTGTTGTTGGAGAAAAATAGCCGGGTCTTATCTTTTTTAAGATGCCATCTCCTATTGAAATGGGTTTATTTTTAAGCGAAGGGTCCAGGTATGTGCCGTAAAGGTCCACATACATCCGGTCAGGGTTTTTTAGTCTGTGCTGCTCAAACCTTACCTCTTTTTCTAAATCTATGGCAATCCTTGTATAGTTTTCGCTCGAATATTTGCGGATATTTGTGACTCTAACAAGCCCTTTTTTAGCCGCTACCTCAACATTTCCATTTTCATATTTTTTCTTATTACCAGTTGTTCCTGCATGTGCCTCTGAAATAGAATGCTGTTGTGATAAATTTACAAAAACAACAATGACTAAAGATAATAGGATTAGTAATGCCAGGATGAAAAATCTTCTCATTATACTCGTCAGCAACTCTAAAATTGGTTGATATTTAAAATAATTACCACCCAAATCGTGCCATTGTCAAGGATATTAATAAAGAAATGATTACCTATAAAATCAATGCTAAAAATGAGATAATGAGGGGTTATTGATGAGTTTTTTATTGAAACAATGAACTACCCAGCAAGCTGCGAGGTA
>MGDB01000015.1:0-291 GCA_001790645.1 Candidatus Schekmanbacteria bacterium GWA2_38_11 | reverse complement strand
AGGAATTCTTTTGATTAAATTGACGAAAGGTCAAATATTTTCATTTAAAAAAATAAAGCAGTAGTTAAATTATGAACTACTGCTTTATTTTTAACTTTGCATTAATTAAAGAACTTTTTCCTACCAATTTTCCTACGAAAAATAGCCAAGCTGACTAATCCTGTACCGAGCAGCAAAAGGCTAGCAGGTTCAGGAGCTACAATATCATCTTTTGCCATAAAAGTTCCCTCCAGACCGCCGTTGGAAAGGTTATCTATTATCCCTGTTTCACTACTAGTAAGTGGATCTCCT
>MGDB01000014.1:2463-10083 GCA_001790645.1 Candidatus Schekmanbacteria bacterium GWA2_38_11 | reverse complement strand
GAGTGACCGGCCTATCACCCCTAATTTCTTTTTTATTTTCTTCGCTTTGGTGGAGGAGGTATTGAGGAGCATTCACGCTCGATTGCAACCTCTCCAGTTGAAAGCGCCAATTTGCTTGTATCGAGGTTTTCTGAGCTAAAGGCTATACATTTATCAAGCATGTCTTTTTGTTTCATCTTCTGGTATTCCGCATCACTTATACTCATCCTCTTGCGGTTAATAAACCAGGATATATTAATAGCAAGGGGAGCAGCAACAGTAAGCAACCCCAAAACATTGACACAGCCCTTTTTACCTGAAAGAATCCTTTTTACTTTTGTATTAAACCCCGGTTCTATTTTAAGCCCTTTTATCTCACCAATTACTTCTTTAAGCTTCTGACAGTTTTTTTCCGGAGCTTCTTTCATCTCAAGAGTAACATCCTCAATCCTGTAGTCTGGGATAGAGACAAAAAGACTGACAGTAATATCATGGACAACATCCTTCATATGGGCTGTGACCCGCATAAGATTTTCTTCCACCTCATCAAGATCAATCAGGATATTACGTATAAAGATTGTCATTGCGTTCACCAGATATTTTTTGATTCATGTACTTTTTTATTATCAGCAATTATTTTTTTATTTAACACATAAAAAGCAGCATATCAAGATTAAATAGGTGTGATTGAAAACTCGGCCCACTGTGTCATTGCAAGCAAGGTTCTTCGCTCGTCCTTGCGAAAGGGATAAAGCCCTGAAGCCTGCCGGCAGTCAGGCAATCTGACCCAAAGGGTCATTACGAGAATTGTTATAACAACAAAAGATGCGTTTAACCCGGCCGGGTTTGCCTTGACATACCTGTGATTAAGGTTAATATGTGACTATCTTAATAGAAAATATATTTCAACTTATTTTACATTAGGAGGCAAGAAATGCTTGATATCACAAAACAGAGAGACATTCTGCTTGAAAGGTTTGCGCTCTATTTGCCAGAGCTTTATGAAAACCTTAAAAGAAGCCTTGGCAAGGAAAAGGGAGTTGAAATCTTTAAAAAGGTTGCAGAGGAAAAATTTAAAAAGAGTTATGAGAAAATAAAAAATATACCTTTAGATAAACTCATGAAAGCTGAGGACGCTTCATCCCAGATCTTTGGCTGGAAACTGTGGATTGAAGAAAGAGACGAGGAAGGCAGAAAGGTCTGGTATGAATATTTAGCTAATTGCCCTCATCTTGCAGCTACAAAGAAATACAATATACCTGCTCCCTGTGAACCGGTCTGTTATATGGATTTTGAGCTGTTAGAAAAATACGGAATCCTAAAGGCTAAAAAAGTAGCCCATGTATTAGAAGGAGCAGAAGCGTGCTGTTTTAAGATAACAGCGGTTAAATGAAGGTTGACAAACTGTCTTATCTCTATTATTTATGCTTAAAAGGAAAATGGTATCTTTATGAATTATAAGGGCAGATGAGCTAATATCAAATGCCGAAGCTCAAAATTTAAAATAAATTCAAAGCACAAATTATCAAATAGCAAATGAGCTGATTTTAAATTTTAAAATTTGGATTTATTTTGTTATTTGAATTTTGTAAGTTGTCATTTAAGTCGGTTGGATTTTTATATTTGGACTTTTATTTTTTGCCCAAGGGGACTTTTAATGTTTACAGGTATTATTGAAGAAACCGGTACAGTTATCTCCGTCAAGTCTGTTGGGAATGCTAAAGAGCTTTCAATAAAAGGAAATAAAATAATGGATTCTATAAACATCGGGGATAGCATTGCAGTTGATGGAGTATGCCTGACCGTAAAAGATAAAATGGGTATGGAATTTTCTGCTGACCTCTCTGAGGAAACTCTGAAGTTAACCACTCTTTCCAGCATAACATCTGGTGCAGTGGTGAATCTTGAAAGAGCCTTAAGGTTAGATGATAGATTAGGAGGTCATCTTGTGACCGGTCATATTGATGGTAGAGGTAAAATTATGAAAAAACCTGCCTCAAACCAATCTTCAGAAATGACAATAGCCTGTCCAAAGGATATAATAAAATATGTAATTAAAAAGGGTTCAATAGCTGTTAACGGAATAAGCCTTACAGTAGCCAGTTGCACTGAAACCGACTTTACCGTAGCTCTTATTCCCTTGACTTTGACGCTTACAAACCTTGGAACAAAGGACATTGGTGACCAGGTAAATCTTGAAGCTGACCTGATTGGCAAGTATGTAGAGAAAATTTTTAGCCAATTCAATAATGAAGAAGAAATTTCTAAAAACAAAAAGTTAGATTTAAATTATTTGAAGGAACACGGATTTGCTTAAAGGCATTCTAGTGTGCTGTCTCAGAAGTAGATTTACTGATTTTGTCATTCCTGCGAAAGCAGGAATCCAGACGTCGTCCTCACGGAAGTGGGGAACTATATAGATGAATTGGGTTCCCATTTTCATGGGAAACCCTGGATTCCCCCGTATCAAGTACGGGGCAGGCTTCTCAAGCTTGTCCCCAACTTGATTGGGGATGCGGAATGACGACAAGACAAATGTAAAGAAGCGTTAGGAACAATACACTAGCAAGACTGGAGCGAAATATCATGGAGAATGAAAAAGAAAAAAATAATTTCAAGTTCAATACAATTGAAGAAGCCATTGAAGATATAAAGCAGGGAAAGATGGTTATCTTGTGTGACGACGAGGACAGGGAAAATGAGGGAGATCTTACAATGGCGGCTGAGAAGGTAACCCCGGAAGCCATCAATTTTATGGCAAAGTATGGAAGGGGTTTAATATGTCTTCCCATGACTCCTGAAAGATGTGAAGAGCTCCAGCTGCACCCGATGGTAACAGAAAACACCTCTCATTTTAACACTGCGTTTACTGTCTCCATAGAGGCAAAACGCAATGTTACAACAGGTATATCTGCTGCAGATCGTGCAACCACAATACTGACTGCAATAAACCCGAATACAAAATCGCATGACCTTGTCAAACCAGGCCATGTTTTCCCCCTGAGAGCAGCAAAGGGAGGTGTTCTTGTCCGCACCGGACAAACAGAAGGAGCTGTGGACCTTGCAAAGTCTGCAGGCCTTTACCCTGCGGGAGTTATCTGCGAAATAATGAATGATGACGGAACAATGGCAAGAGTGCCAGAACTTATGAAATTTGCCGCAAAGCATGGTCTTAAAATAATTACAATTAAGGACTTAATAAACTACAGGCTGAGGCATGAATCTCTCATAAAAAGAGAAGCCCAGACAATTCTGCCCACGAATTACGGCGAATTCACATCAATAGCCTATAAGAGCCTTATTGATAATCAAACCCATATTGCTCTTGTCAAAGGCAAGGTTGATGACGGAAGCGAAATACTGGTGAGAGTCCACTCCATGTGCCTTACTGGAGATGTCTTTGGATCAAAGAGATGCGACTGCGGTGAACAGCTCCATCATGCTATGAGCATTATCGAGAAAGAAGAAAAAGGTGTAATCCTCTATCTGCACCAGGAAGGGAGGGGCATTGGGTTATCGAACAAAATAAAAGCCTATGAACTCCAGGACAAAGGCATGGATACTGTCGAAGCAAACGAACATCTCGGCTTTAAGCCTGATCTGCGTGAATATGGAATAGGAGCACAAATATTAGTTGATTTAGGGCTTAAAAAGATAAGGCTTATGACCAACAACCCAAGAAAGATTATAGGAATTCATGGCTATGGCCTTGAAGTTGTTGAAAGAGTCCCAATTGAAATAATTCCCATGGAAAGCAACTTAAAATATCTTAAGACCAAGCAAAAAAAGTTGGGACACTTTTTTAATAAAATCTAAACTGAAATATAATTACACAGATTAGTAGATAGCTTTAAGCTGTAAGCTATAGGCTGTAAGTCCTATGGATTTATGGCTTATAGCTTACAGCCTATAGCTAATCAATATTACGAGGAGTTATTATGCCAAAAGTTATTGAAGGGAAAATTGATGCATCAGGTTTGAAGTTCGCGATCATATTGAGCCGGTTCAATGAATTTATCACAGGAAAACTTCTTGAAGGATGCCTTGATTCTCTTTTGAGGCACGGGGCAAGTGATCAGCATATATCTATAGTAAAAGTTCCTGGATCTTTCGAAATACCCCTTGTAGCGCAAAAAGTTGCAGAGACAAAAAATTTCGATGCAATAATCTGCCTTGGAGCAATCATTAGAGGTCAAACACCTCACTTTGAATATATTGCATCTGAAGTTACAAAAGGAATTTCATCAATTCAGCTAAAATATGGAGTCCCGATTAGCTACGGGATAATAACATCTGAAAATATAGAGCAGGCAATTGAAAGAGCAGGCACCAAAATGGGAAATAAAGGCTGGGATGCAGCCATCTCCGCAATCGAGATGACAAATATCTTGAAAGCACTGTAAAAGGATACTGGATAATACCTGCTTATTAAATTCTAAATTCGAAATCCTAAATAATGTCAAAATTCAAAATCTAAGACTTGGGTAAGGGCGACTTTAGTCGCACATAAAAGAGAGGCTAAAGCCTCTCCTACCCTTTAACATTTTAATTTAGAATTTTGAATTTGTTTAGTACTTCGTCGTGATCCTTCGACCTTTTGGCAGGTTCAAGGCTCAGGATGCTGCATGGTGAGTTTGTCGAACCATCAGTCGAACGATTTAGATATTAGGATTTAGAATTTTTGATGGAGTACTTCAATCATTAAAATCTTATAAATTTTCAGCATAGATTTGCAGTTCAAATGAGAGAAAGAGGATCAAAGTGGGGCTCCGTCGCATAGCAAGGGAAATAGCTTTGCAATTTCTTTTTAATATTGATTTTAGCGAGAAAAAAATTACGCAAGAAATAACTAATGAGAAATTAAATATTTTCTGGAAAAACTTTAATCCGGATTTCAAAAACTCCGGTAAAGAGTTTGCTGAGAGGCTTATAAAAAATACTCTCGAAAACAAAAGTAAAATTGATTCCCTTTTAAAAAAGGTTTCTGAGAACTGGAAACTTGAGAGAATGCCCCCTGTGGATAGAAACATCCTGAGGTTAGGAGTAAGTGAATTTCTTTATTTTAATGATATAGATTTTGATGTAACAATAAACGAAGCAATAGAGATTGCAAAAAAATATGGTACAGAAAAATCTCCTTCATTTATAAACGCAGTTTTAGATAAGGTTAAAAGTAATTTATCAAAAAAATAATCCCCCCAACCCCCCTTTAATAAAGGGGGGCGAGGGGGGATTTGATAAATAAGGGAGGCTGAAGCCTCTTATATCTGTAAGACTTGAGTAATAGACTATGCCAGAGATAACTATTTTTACACGAGAAAATTGTCCTTACTGTAGAAAGGCAAAAGAACTTCTCAAAAGTAAGGGGCTTTCTTTTAAAGAAACTGACTTAACTGATAATGAAACCTTAGAAAAAGAGTTAGAAGAAAGAACCGGTAGAGACACTGTTCCTCAGATTCTAATAGGCTCGCAGCATATCGGCGGGTACGATGATCTTAAAGAGTTTGACAGAAGCGGAAAGCTTGATGAACTTTTTGAGATTGAGGAAAAGATAAAAGAAGAAGAAAAAATTTATAAGGTCATCATCATCGGCTCAGGCCCTGCAGGTTTAACTGCAGCGCTCTACTCTGCCAGGGGAAACCTCTCGCCCCTTGTCATTTCCGGCAGGGAACCAGGCGGACAGCTTACAATAACAAGCGATGTGGAAAACTACCCGGGTTTCCCGGAAGGAATCTTAGGACCTGACCTGGTAATAGCCATGAGAAAACAGGCTGAGCGTTTTAATACAAAATTCATAGATAAAGAGGTTACTAAAGTTGATTTAAGTCTTCGTCCCTTTAAGATTTTTATAGAAGAAAACCTCTTTATAGCTGAAACACTGATAATAGCCTCAGGGGCTTCAGCAAGACTTTTAGGGATTGAGGCAGAGAAAAAACTTATGGGGCGGGGTGTATCAGCCTGTGCTACGTGCGATGGATTCTTCTTCCGCGGCAAAGAAGTGGTCGTTGTTGGCGGAGGGGACACTGCCATGGAAGAATCTATTTTTCTTACCAAGTTCGCAAACAAGATTACAGTGATTCACAGAAGAGACAAGCTCAGAGCAAGCAAGATCATGCAGGAAAAAGCAATTAAAAGCGGAAAAATAAGCTTTATCTGGGACAGTGCTGTAGAAGACATCATAGGAGATACCAAAACTGGTGTGACAGGAATTAAAATTAAAAATTTAAAGACAAATGAAACCTCTATACTAAACTGCCAGGGGATCTTTGTCGCCATAGGACACAAGCCAAACACTGAACTTTTCCAGGGTATCTTAGAACGCGATAAAGGTGGCTACATTGTTACTCATGAAGAAACAAAAACCAATATTCCGGGTGTATTTGCTGCAGGGGATGTGCAGGACCATATCTACCGCCAGGCAGTCACTGCTGCAGGCTCAGGCTGCATGGCCGCTATGGACGCAGAGAGGTTTTTAGAGAATTTATAATTTAAAATTCTTTCTTAAAATCCCAAACTATAAAACTCCGGCTCCTAAAAAAAATAGCGTGGATAGTTCTGAAATTGTAAGAAAGACAATGTTCCTTTAATTTTTTACTGACAACAAGAGTCGTTCTGAGGGCTAACACCAAGCTTATGATCCCCAAAATCCTGATTTTTAACCTTTTTTTTCACCAGGATGACAGTTATAGTATTAGGAGTTGTGCTGCAATAACCAGATGGATCAGTTTCCTGAACAGTATATATACCTGCAGGAAGGTCTTTGTCTTTGAATTTATATTTACCATCGTGTTTAGTTAAGGTAGTTATTGCTCCTGGGTTCAAGGTAATTGTAACTCCTTCTATCCCTTTTTCCCCTCCTTTTCTCTCACCATTACAGTTCTTATCCTCAAAAACTCTCCCACTAATGGATAGTTTTTTAAGGTCTTCATCATCATAACCAAAGTTTACGTTTATTTCCGATTTTTCCATTGTGACCATTACCGGGTTTGGAGTATTAACGGAATGGTCGTCAATATCAGTGGCTGTAAGAGTATATAAACCTGGCTTCTTATGAGTATCAAAATCAAATGATTTCTTAGTACTCTTGGTTTCTGTTCCCCCAGTTCCTTTATTCATCCCCGGACCAGTACAACTAATAGTAGCATCAGATGGTAAATCCGGTTCACCGCCGTCCTTTATCAAATTATCGTTAGTGTCAATAAACAAATCTCCCTTTATATGCCA
Source organism: Candidatus Schekmanbacteria bacterium GWA2_38_11 (assembly GCA_001790645.1). Taxonomy (GTDB): domain Bacteria; phylum Schekmanbacteria; class GWA2-38-11; order GWA2-38-11; family GWA2-38-11; genus GWA2-38-11. Next base: position 2,880 of record MGDB01000014.1, on the reverse strand, counting down.
GTCCCCTGCAAAAGCCATTGCGGTTAAAGTCATTGAAAAAAATACAACTGCAAAACTCAAAAAACATTTAGCTTTGTTCATTTTTAAACTCCTCTCAATATTATTTAAGACTAATATAGTAAAAATAATATTATTGTCAATTAAAATTTAATGAGTTAAATCTCCATTAATAGTTCGACTGAGGACTTCGACCAAGCTCAGCCGAGGGTCTTACCATGAATTCCCCCTTTTCCAAAGTGGGAATTATTTGTCTCTTTCTTTAGAAAATGAGAATGCTATGCTCCCTCCTTTAGTAACAGGCTGTGTCACAACTCACGTTTAAATGGTAGCCGCAGGCTTTAGCCTGCGCTAAGCTCATTGATAATGAACTACCCCGCAGCAGAGCTGCGAGGTAGTAAAGTCTTAGAACTAATTGCA
>MGDB01000014.1:0-2456 GCA_001790645.1 Candidatus Schekmanbacteria bacterium GWA2_38_11 | reverse complement strand
GTCATTCCGGGCTTGACCCGGAATCCAGTCTCTTGTCTCTGGATTCCCGCTTTCGTGGGAATGACGGCCGTTAATATTATTTTTTACCCCGATGCAAAGCATCGAGGAATTCTTTTGATTAAACGAATCTTATTCGCAACCTAAAGGTTGCGGCTACATTATGACACAGTCTGTAAAGGAGGGCAAGGGGTGGATTTGGAAGCCAGATAGATAAATCCTCACTTAAACCTCTTACGGTAGTTGTAGAGAACCACACATATTGCCCCGGATAGAAATATTCCTATAAGATCAAAGATGAGTTTTCTTTTAGTTTGGAGATTTGTTGCCATCAAAGCCCATGAATGGGTAGAGACAACAGCATAGACCATATAAGCAAAGGTCAAAAAATAGCCTGCCTTCCTCATGGTAAAAAGACCATAGATCATTGTAATTATTAAGATAAGCTGGATAACATCTGTAATCTTGGCATAAGTTCCAAAAATCCTGAAACCTAAAATTACATTAACTGATTTTCCGTTCATTTTTGGGCTCATCTCAGGAATAATCTCTGAAAAATCAAAAAAGACCATTAATGCCCAAAGTATAAAAGCTGATGCAATGATAGTAATTAAGACAGGCCGTTTTCCTTGAAGAGCGAGATTATTTTCCATAAACTTCCCTCCTTTAAAAAGATTACATAGATTACGAAAGAAGATTACACAGTTTGATGTGGGGTTAGAAAACCCCACCTATCGATAGGTGGGACATTCTTGTCCCGCAAATTTTTAATATCTAAATTCAAAACAGTTTAAAATATTTGAATTTAGAATTTTGAATTTGTTTAGTATTTAGGATTTAGATATTAGAATTTTAAATCAAAGCTGCTTGCATTGTCAAATAAAATACTTCTCTCCTTCCTCTTAAATTAACTCCTGTATTTTCTTTGAGCTTTCTTTCTCCTCCTGAGTTTTTTCATCACTTGCTTCTCTCTCATCAATCATCATGGTAAAAAAGGCCCGCTGCGCTGAAAGAGGGACGTCAAAGCCTTCATCCTTAAAAAGATGATATTCAATAATTGCCTGCTTTCCTATTATCCTTTCTCTCCAGAGATCCACGGGGCATGGCATAGGATCTGATTCAAGTACCTTGCCATAGGCTTTAAGAACCATTGGCATAAACCTGTCACATATATTCTCATCAATCTCTTCTTTTTTTAAATACAGGAATCCTGTCATTTGAATCTCTTTTGCTACGTCTCTCTCTTTAATAGCCTTTGACATCTGATCATAGTCTAAACCTATCCCCTTTAACTCATTTCTCAAAACGTCATCAAAAATCCGGATATGTTCCTGGCTTTGAACTGTTGGAAGCCCTGCGAAGAATAAAGAAACAGTCCTTCCCGGGACTCTCTTCATTGCCCCGTCTGTAGCTAATGGCGGATAGCCGTCTCTTGTAATCCAAAGACTGTTTGGCAGCTTTACAAAATTCTCACCCTTTCTTGTCTCCTTCTCTAAGATTACCATTCTCACACCGTCTTTCTCATTATAATATTCTTTAATTTTATGGGTGGCCTTTGTCTCTTTATAGGTATAAGTAAAATTATAATTCCCAACCTTTTTCCCCTTAAGCTTTATCATGTTATTTAATCCTCCTGAAAAATGTGTTATTTTATGATTACACAGATTAGTCGATAGGCGGGATTTTCTAACCCCGCCATCTTATAAGGCAGGACAGGAATGTCCTGCCTATCGCTATTTAACTATAGGTTACCCCTTCATCAGAGGGGAGCCTCCTGAGCTTGTCTAAGGATCGAAGGATTAAGGGCGACTAAAATCCGCCCCCTACCCCAAAATAGCCGACCGGCTACAAAACCCTCAATAATTTAATTTGACAAATTAGGCATTTTCCAAATAATTAAAATTAATATATGCTTAATTACCAAATTTAGCAAAGGGAGAATTTATATATGAGGCTTAAAGATAAAATTGTAATTGTAGCAGCCATCCTACTTTTTATGGCAAATTCAGGAACATCTGAAATTATAGACAAAGAAAAAGAAATCTCATCTCTTTTAAAAGCTGCACAAAACTTTCGGGAAACAAAACAGTTCGACAAAGAAGTGGAAAGTTATAAAAAGGCTTTGGAACTTGATCCAAAAAATGCAGAACTCTATGTTCTTCTTGGTAATGCCTATTATTATGAAATGTCCAAGCTCTCTGAAGCTATGCAGGCCTACAGCAAGGCAACATTCCTTGACCCCAAAAATATACAGGCCCATATCGGAATTGGAACATATTTTGAAATAATCAATCAGTTTAATGCAGCATTTGATGAATATAAAAAAGCCTCTGAGATTAACCCCAATCTTCCACTCCCGCATAAAAAAATGGGTTTTATCTTAAATGACATGGAAAAATACGATGAGGCAATAACGGAACTTAAAAAAGCCATTGAGCTTAATCCAAAGGACGCTGACA
>MGDB01000013.1:5722-12949 GCA_001790645.1 Candidatus Schekmanbacteria bacterium GWA2_38_11 | reverse complement strand
ATAGAAGGAATTATAAAAGAAAAGGAAGCAGTAATAAAACCAAACTTTGTATCTCCTCAGCCTTACCCGGTTACTACTGATCCTGACTTTGCTATTGCCATTGCTAATTATCTTAAAAAAGCCGGCTCAAAAAAGATAATTATCTGTGATGCACCGGGTTCAGACCTCTACGGAGGAAAAGACAGAAAATTCAAATTTCACAAAATGTTTGAAAAAGGTGAAAAGGCAGGAGTTGAAGTTATAGCAACTGACAGTATGAAAAAGGAGGAATTCATTGACCAGAAAAGAAAAGAATGGGAGGCAAATCCTGTAATATCAGTTAACAGGACTGTTTTGAAAGCTCCTGTCATAATAAATACTGTTGTATTAAAAAAACATAGCGCTGCCCGTATGTCATGCTCGCTTAAGAATAACTTCGGTACAGTGCTCCAGACCCTCAGGACCAATGCTCATATTAAATCTTCTCAAGGTGAAGAGGGGATGAAATTCTACATGAAAACCATCTCTGAATTTGCGGACGCTGTAAGGCCGGATCTGAATATAGTTGATGCAAACTCAATCATGCTAAGAGAACACCTCATCTCTTTAGGCGGAGAAGTAAAAACAGGGATCAACAAAATGATTTTAGGTGGGGACATGGTAGCCATTGATGTTTATTGTGCAAAGCTCCTTGAAAAACATGACAGCACCTTCTCCGCTGACATGGTCTCAATAACACAAAGTTATGCTGAAAAACTTGGGCTTGGAACAAGTGATTTAAGCAAGGTTAAAATAATTGAGATAACAGCTTAAAACTTCATTCAAATAAAATATATATTGTAGATTAAATGCCCTTTATAATGGAATACATAGGGCTTAACTTGAATCTATAGTTTTGCATGAGTGAAGAGTAACGAGTTTAAGTTTTAACGAAAGTTTTTCGCTCTAAGCTTTCAACTTTCAGCTTTTTACGCCTTTCTACTCGTCACTTGTTACTCGTTACTAAAAGCTTACAACCCCATCCGTAGAAGAAAGTCAGAAAAAAGCGGATTCAGCCAATTACATATTATTGAAATATGCATATTTTATATTAATAGGGTTAGCTTTAAACCAACCACAGAGGAGGTGAAAGGGTATGCAAATGGAAAAAAAGAAAAGGAAAAAGTCTTCAAATTTAAAACTTTTTCATAACTCTTTAAGCTTGGAGGAATTAACTGAAGTTGTCCAGATAGTGGCTCATGAGCTTTATGAAAAAAAAGGACGTATACCGGGAAATGAACTGGGCGACTGGTTAGATGCGGAAAGGGAAGTTAAAAAGGTAATTACTACCAGCTATTTTGCAAAATGACCGGGGAGAAACCTGTTTTGTAATTTATATATAGATCACAAAATTTAAAGAAAATGAAAATAATGAAATATAGACTCCAAAATAAAATTAAATGCTATAGAACGATTAGTAAATTGAGCTTCCTCCCACTTCGCTGCTTCAAGTAAAAGCGAGTACCAACTACATTAGCAATGGTGGAAGAAAGTCAGAAAAAAGTGGAATCAGACAATTACATATTTTTTAAATTTACATATAAATGTGCACAATAATTTACAAGTTTAAAATTATAAAAAAAGATATCAAAGCATCAAAGGAAATACTAATTAACCAAACTTTGCTGTTTCAGATATTGAAGGGAGGTGAAATGGAATGGCAAGAAAGAGCACAACAGGCACAACAAAAGAAAAGGTTTCATCCTCCAAAGTCTCTCAACGCTCTTCACATCAAAAAGATTTAAGTGAAGAGGTCAGGAAAATAGCTTACAAACTTTTTGAGAAAAGAGGATGTACTCCGGGCAGAGACCTTGACGACTGGTTAGAGGCTGAAAAGCAGATAAAAAAAAGAATTAAGGCCTGATATTTCAAAAAACAATGAGTGAAAGGAGCCTCCTATGGCAGCAACTATCCTGAAAAAGAACCTGAATTCACCGGATGAAACCCGTATATTCGAGAAAGGCAAGGTTGAACTTGTGACGATTTCAGGCGTCACATTTGGTCGCGCTACTTTTAACCCGGGCTGGAAGTGGTCTGAAAGTGTAAAACAGATTGCAAAAACAGAGAGCTGTCAGGAACCACATACTCAATATATTATATCCGGCAGGCTACATGTTGTTATGGACGACGGCAGAGAGTTCGATCTTGGCCCGGGTGATGCAACAGTTCTTCCACCGGGGCATAACGGATGGGTTACTGGCAATGAGCCCTGTGTTTTAATTGATTTCACCGGTATGACACAATATGCCAAGCAGAAAAAATAATTAAATAAGAAAGGAGAAGTTGAAATGAAAAAACTACTTATTTTAGTCGCAGTAATGTCATTGGTAAGTATTGGTATTGCCTTTTCACAGGATGCAAAGACCATAAAAGGAGAGGTCATTGATGTGTCATGCTATATAGCTGCCGGAGCCAAGGGAGCCGGGCATAAAGACTGTGCAAGTGCCTGCTTGAAGGCTGGTGAGCCAGGAGGAATACTTGAGGAAAAATCAGGCAATGTTTACATAGTGGTTACCGCAGACCACTCCACTAACCCCAGTAAAAAAATCCTTCCCCATGTTGCAAAGATGATTGAGGCCAAAGGTATAGTAAGTGAAAAGGACGGGGTCAGGATAATTGATATTACAGAAATCAAAGAGGTCGCTGCAAAATGAGTTTGCCCGCGGAATAAAAAAGTGAAATACGGAAATAAAAAGAAAGGACGCCGCTAAACTTAATCGGTAAAATAAGAGAGGGTTTAAGAAGGGGTGAGGGAACGAGAATATCTTTAAAAAGAGGAGGACATACCAAAGGGATATATAGGGATTTACAGGGAACGATGCCCTTTGGAGTATCCAAGAACATTTATAATTGGTGAGGATGTCAACAAAGACAAGATTGATGCAAAATATGAAGATGGCATCTTCATAGTGAGAATGTTTTAATCTGAAAAGATTCAGCTAATCATTTATTGCAAGGAGGATTTAGTAATGCCAAGAGGTACAGTGAAGTGGTTTTCAAATGAAAAAGGTTATGGATTTATTACCCTTAGCTCAGGCAGTGATGTATTCGTACATCATACTGCAATCCAGACAGATGGTTTTAGGACCTTAGATGAAGGACAGGAAGTGGATTTTGAGATTGAAAAAGGTCCTAAAGGCGATCAAGCCGTAAAAGTAACAAAACTGGCATAAGGGATAATAAGTCCGGAATCTTTTTCGGGCATTATTTTTTTAAGGGGGACGGTATCAGAGAAGAATTAGTAAAAACGCTGAATGAGGCTCTTAAACTTGAGCATGCAGCAAGAATTCAGTGCCTGGCGCATACAGAGTTGATAAAAGGACTTGATTCAGAGAAAATATATGCGTTTGTGGCACTTGAATATGAAATCCGTCATATAATAGCCAGGAGCTGGAGCATATTTTCCGACTCTTTATTATCTTGGAAAAACAGTTGAAAATATAATGATGTCAGGGTGACAAAGCAGCAGGGAGAGAGCAGTAAATAAATATAAAGCTAAAAGCGCAAAGCGAAATGGAAAGAGTTTGAGGCTTAAAAAACCGTTTAAACATTAAAACTTAAACCCGTAACTCATCACTTATTGTTTACAGCTTTTGGATGTATCTGAATTGATTCTGATTTCGTACTTTGCAATTTGTCATTACTTAAAGTTTTGATATTTAGCTTTGAATTTTTTCTTTCAGCTTTTAACTCTGTCTCTCCGCTTGTAACTCTCTGCCCGCTACTCATAGTTTAGTGCTTTCAACCTTCAAGAAAAAAAGGGAGCAAAAATGACCGAAAAAGTTTCGCAGGCAGCAGCAGACTGGTTTTCCCGTTACCTTAGGTAGCAGAAAAAAGGCCTGTGCATTTTCATTAAGAAAAAGCAAAGGGCGGGTGAACATGCATATTGAGAACTATTCCTTTGGAACAATAACAGTTGACGGTAAAGTGTATGAAAGGGATTTAATTATTTTTCCTGATAAAATTAAATCCGGCTGGTGGAGGAAAGAGGGTCATTCCCTTTTAACAGAAGATCTGGACGAAGTGCTTCGTTATAAACCTGAAGTATTAATCGTCGGAAGAGGTGCTTCAAACTGTATGGAAATCACCTCTGCAACCCAGAGGGCTCTTTCTGAGAAAAATATAAAACTTTTTGAAAGTGACACCTACAAAGCTGTGCAGCTTTTTAATGAGCTGACCAGGCAAGGGAAAAATGTTGTAGGTGCATTTCACCTTACATGTTAGGAAATCAGGTTTGAAAATAAAGAGAGTTATAATAGAAATATTAATATTGGGAGGGATAATCATGAAACTAACAAGTCCTGCATTTATTCACAATGGCGCTATCCCCACAAAATATACCTGCGATGGAGGAGACATTAATCCTCCGCTTATTATTGAGAATATTCCTAAAGGTGTAAAAAGCCTGACTCTTATAGTTGATGATCCGGATGCACCTATGGGGACCTGGGTCCACTGGGTTGTTTTTGATATCCCTGTCACTTCCCGGATAGGTGAAAACACTATCCCGGGAAAACAGGGTATTAATGATTTCCGAAAGAAAAACTACGGAGGCCCCTGTCCGCCATCAGGCACGCACCGTTACTTCTTTAAAATATATGCTCTGGACAAGGAGCTTAACTTAAAGGAAGGAATCAGCAAAAAAGAATTAGGAAAGGCAATGGAACCTCACATCCTTGAAAAAGCTGAATTAATAGGGCTTTATAAGAGAGAATAAGTTTGTAAATGACAAATGCCAAAATCCAAATGCCAAAATTTGACAGCAGTGCTCGGTGAGTAGATACTGAAGCGATCAGGCAATTGAGCAATTGTTTAAAATTTCAAATTCCAAATAAGCGCCAAATTCCAATTACCAAATGACCGGAATCCGTCAGAAAAAATTGGAATTTATTTGGGATTTGGAATTTACTTTTGGCTTCCAACTTATAGCTTTTTTAGTACGGGATTTACTTTAATATTTCTGAGCTTTGCATTTGGATTTTTATTTTGATATTTTATTTGCATGAGCATTGTTACAAAAAAAGGCGACAAAGGTATGACCTCCCTATACTGGGGTGGTAGGATAAGAAAAGACCATATCCGCGTTGAGACATATGGAACATTAGATGAATTATGTACTTTTTTGGGTTTGGCAAAGAGCCTTATTAAAGAAAGAGAGACAAAAAAAATCCTTGAGTCAGTCCAAAAAGATTTATTCATAATTGGTTCAGAGATTGCTGCTAAACCCAAATATGTAGGTAAACTTGAATACAGGATAGACAGCAGTTATGTAAAGCGCCTTGAAGAGAGTATAAAAGACTTAGAAGAAAGAATTAAATTTGAAGGATGCTGTTTCCTCTTACCCGGTGAGAATTTCATTTCAGCCACTCTGGACATAGCACGGACAATTACAAGAAGGGCAGAAAGAAGAATTGTTACCTTAAAGAATAAAAAAATATTTAAAAACCCTTACATTCTCCCGTATATGAACAGGCTCTCAGACCTTCTTTACCTCCTTGCTCGTGCCTATGAGAAGAAACATCGTAAACTGGAACTTGAGCATCTTAAGTAATTCCCCCAATCCCCCCTTAGCGGGTAGGGGCGACTTTAGTCGCCCGTCTTCTGCCCTTTTAATCAAATAAATTCCTCGATGCTCTGCATCGGGGTTGTTCATTTAAACCCTTCTAATAGTTTTCAGCCGGAAGCTCAAAATAGTTTTTTCCGTGTGAACAGACTGGACAGACATCAAGGGCTTCTTTCCCTGTATGAATATACCCGCAGTTACGGCATTTCCATTTAACTGAAGTTTCTTTTTTAAATACTCCTCCCTTTGTTAAGTTTTCAAGTAGGGTAAGGTATCTTTTCTCATGCTCTTTTTCAACTTCAGCTACTTTTTCAAAAAATTCTGCTATATTAGAAAATCCTTCTCCCTTTGCGGTTTTTGCGAACTCAGGATACATTTTAGTCCATTCAAAGTTCTCCCCTGCTGCGGCAGCCTTGAGGTTATCATTTGTTTTCCCTATACCGTTTAAAAATTTAAATATTCTTTTTGCATGCTCCTTTTCGTTCTCGGCTGTCTCAATAAACAATGCTGACAACTGTTCAAAACCTTCCTTTTTTGCAGTGCTTGCAAAATAGGTATATTTATTTCTTGCCTGTGATTCCCCTGCAAAAGCCGCTTTAAGATTGGCTTCAGTCTTGCTACCTTTAAGTTCCATCTGAACTCCTCCTTAAAATATTTTTAACCTGAAAACTACCCCTCACCCTGACCCTCCTCAAGGGGGAGAGGGTGTTTATAAAAGTTTAACTAACATCAGCATAAAAAAAATGTCAAGGAGTAATCAACTACCCTGCGGTAGAGACCGCAGGGGATTACAAGTTAAAAGAGTATTAATGGTAATAAAATTCTTCTTGCTAAAAGCTAAAAGGTGATGTAAGAGCAAAAATAATGTAGGAGGTTGCAATTCCAAAATCAAGTTTAAAAAGTGAGGGAAAGAAAGATGGAAAAGAGCAAAGAAAAAATAAGCAAAGCCTTAATCATTGGAATAAAAAATGAGATTAGGGTAATAGAACTTTACTCTCAGTATGTAAAAAGAGATGCGAGTTCTGAGAGTAAGAAAGAGGTAAAGAACTTAATAAGAGACGAGGAGAGACATACCAGGCTCTTAAAGAATGCCTTTGAAAAATCTCTCAATAAAAAATTAAATACTTCAAAGATTAAAGATGATTCTTTAAAAGCAGTGGAAATCGTAAAGAACGATCCATCCTATCTTCATATAATCGATATAGCCATTGGGTATGAGAAGAGAGAGAAGGCACATTTTGAAAAGTCTGAGAAAGAGATTAATGATAAAGAGCTTAAGGAGTTATTCAATACTCTTGCAAAAGAGGAACAGGGTCATATTGATGTTTTAGAGCATGAGCGGAAGGCAGCCCTTGGTCAGCCTTTTGATGAATACGAACTTGATCTATATGTGAGAGAGTAATAAAAAAAAATGAACAACCCCGCAGCAGAGCTGCGAGGTATCTCCCCTCCCTTGACGGAAGGGGACTAAGGGGAGGGTGAAAAAACAGTATCACCCCCACCTTAATCCTCCCCCATCAAGGGGGAGGAAACTTTTATACCCCGATGCAAAGCATCGAGGAATTTATTTGATTAAGAGGATATTATGTTGACAAAGAAAAAAGTAAAAGAATTTATAAAAGAGAATCCTTTGGAGAAAATACTGG
>MGDB01000013.1:0-5694 GCA_001790645.1 Candidatus Schekmanbacteria bacterium GWA2_38_11 | reverse complement strand
TAGATCCAGAATATCATCGATTATAAAATCAGGTCCGGCATTTTCTAAATCTATCTTTTCGCTGAACCCGTAGGTCACCGCACATGTGAAGACACCTGCGTTTTTTCCTGCTTCTATGTCAATGGGGTTATCTCCAACCATCAACGCTTGACAAGGGGTTACATCGAGTTCAGATAATACTTTAAAAATCGGGTCAGGAAAGGGTTTTCTTCTTTCAGCATCATCCGGGCCAAGGATGATATCAAAATATTTATCCACCCTCAGTCCTTTTAGAACAGCAATGGAAAACTCTTTATTCTTGTTAGAGATTATAGCCTTTTTTTTCGAGTTATAGAATTGCAGAATTTCTTTAACCCCAGAGTATAAGCATGTGTTGTCAAGAAGATGCTTTTCGTGATGCATTCGAAATAGACTCATCATTTCACGTACACGGCTTTCATCCGGAGAGCCTAAAACATCCTCAACTAACCTTTTAACTCCGGAGCCGATATACCCCCTTACCTCTTCCTCATTCAGACCTTTAAGCCCGAGTTTTTTAAGAGCAAAGTTTAGTGATAAGGATATGTCCTTTAAAGAATTTATAAGAGTCCCGTCAAGGTCAAAGATAATTAGCTCAACATGGTTCATTGTAAATTAAAGATTAAATATCAAAAATAAAAAATAATACAGATAAACCCTAAAAATCATTTTATTGCAAAACTCCAGCACCTTCTGTGTATTTTAAAGCATAATTTTTTTAAACGTACAAGAAGATTTCTGATTCCTGAACTTAGGAGAGAAACATTGGGTAGGGGAGGCTACCTGCCTGCCGGCAGGTAGCCTCCCCAATTTACATGCATCTTGTTAAAATTAAGAGGTAAGGGCAACTAAAGTTGTTCCTACCCGAATCCAGCTCTTAGTTAGCCATTTTGCTTGATAAATTACAGAAAAAATTCTAATAAAATAAAAAAAAGGATACTTTATGACAAAATTTTCAAACCGCCTGATTAATGAAACAAGTCCCTATCTTTTGCAGCATGCCCATAATCCTGTTGACTGGTGCCCATGGGGGGAGGAGGCCCTGACGAGGGCAAAAAGGGAAAACAAACCAATTCTCTTAAGCATTGGTTACTCTGCCTGCCACTGGTGCCATGTGATGGAAAAGGAATCCTTTGAGAACGAAGAGATTGCAAAGATTATGAATGAAAATTTTATAAACATCAAGGTTGACAGGGAGGAACGGCCTGACCTTGATGAAATCTACATGAATGCTGTACAGCTTATGACCGGAAGCGGAGGCTGGCCAATGACAGTATTCCTTACACCTGATCTTTTACCCTTCTATGCCGGGACTTATTTTCCTCCTGAGGAAAGAGGAGGGATGCCTTCTTTTAAACGGATACTTCTTTCCATAGCTGAGATTTACAGGGAAAAACAGAAGGAGGTTTTGGAGTCAACAGAAAAAATAAAAGAACAGCTTGGCCGCATGACTAAATTAAAGTCAGGTGATGAAGAATTAACTTTTGATTTATTGCATAATGCTTTTCAGGAAATTTCAGAAAAATATGATTATGAAAATGGAGGTTTTTCTGAAGCCCCAAAATTCCCCCAGCCACTTGTCATTGAATTTCTTTTTAGATACTACAAGACTACAAAAGATAAGAATACTATTAATATGATAACTTTTACACTGAAGAAAATGGCTGAAGGCGGCATTTATGACCACCTTGGAGGCGGGTTTCATCGCTATTCCGTAGATAATAAATGGCTTGTTCCTCACTTTGAGAAAATGCTTTATGACAATGCCATGCTTGCAAAAGTCTATATCCAGGCATATCAAATCACAAAAAATGATTTCTTTAAAAAAATCGCTTTTGAAACACTGGATTATCTCCTTAGAGAGATGACAGATCCAGAAGGAGGATTCTACAGCGCTTCAGATGCTGACAGCGAAGGGGAGGAAGGTAAGTTCTTTGTCTGGAGTAAGGATGAAATAGAAAAAGTTCTGGGAAAAGAAAAAGCAAAGATTATCTGCCGCTATTATAATGTAAGCAAGGTTGGGAATTTTGAAGGAGATAAGAATATCCTGCATACGCCTTTTGCTATTGAAGATATTTGCAAGATTGAAAAGCTAAATACAGAGGAATTTAAGCTGCTTTTAAAAGAATCCAAAGAGAAGCTTTTTAATGTAAGGAATCAAAGAGTGAAGCCGGGAGTTGACACCAAGGTAATTACAGCCTGGACAAGCCTTGCTATTTCAAGCCTTGCTTTTGCCTACCAGGTATTCCGCGAGGAGAGATTCCTTAATAGTGCTGAAGATGCAGCCAATTTTATCCTGTTAAATATGTTTGAAGAAGGCAAGCTTTTGAGAATCTATAAAGATGGCAAAAGCAAGATAGGCGGATTTCTTGAGGATTATTCCTTTTTTATCTCCACACTCATAGACCTCTATGAAACCACTTTCAGGATTAAATATCTGGAAGATGCCATTAACCTGACAGAAAAAATGGTTGAGAATTCCTGGGATGAGGAGGAAGGGGGCTTTTTCTTTGCCCCAAAAGATGCAACTAACCTTATAAGCCGTTCAAAGAATCCTTATGATAATCCAATCCCTTCCGGTAATTCAGTTGCAGTTAGCTTACTTTTTCGTCTCTATAGACTGACAGGCAATAAAGATTTTCTTGAGAAGGGAGAAAAAACTCTCAAAGTTTTCTCTATGCTTATGGAAAGAGTGCCTTCAGCATTTCCAAATATGCTGTCAACACTTGATAATTATCTCAGAACACCAGTTGATATAGTGGTAGTTGGGGAGTTTTTAAGCGAAGAAATTGATGAGATCTTGAAATCCATATTTTCAAAATTTCTTCCCAATAAAACCATTGCCTTTCTTGACCCCATAAACCCTGATCCTGAACCCTTAAAGTTTCTCCCGCTTCTTGAAGGGAAAAAAATGGTTAATGGAAAACCAACAGTCTATATTTGCGAAAATTTCACCTGCAACGCACCAATTACTGATATGGGTGAACTTGAGAAAGTTCTGGAAAGGCTCTGAGAAGGGTTCAAGGATTCAAGGGGTCAAGAGGACGGCAGGCTGTCCCTTGTTATTTCCTCAAGCCTTTTAAGAAAATTTCTTTATTTATTCCTTGACTAAATTTTAAGGAAAGGTTATAAGGATATTGGAATTTTAGAAGTTTTTGAAGTTTATGAAGCCACAAAGACTTTTGACTTTGTGGCTTTTTTATTTTGTTAAGGCTTTCTAAGATTTTAATTCACAGTAAAGGAGGTTGAAGAAATGGCACAAGGAACAGTTAAATGGTTTAGCGACAGCAAAGGTTTTGGATTCATTACAAGTGAAGACGGAAGTGACGCTTTTGTCCACCATACTTCTGTACAGGGTGATGGATTTAAAACTCTTGCAGAGGGCGACAAGGTCAGGTTTGACGTTGAAAAAGGCCCAAAAGGTCCCAAAGCAATCAATGTAGCAAAGCTATAATTGAATGAAAAATCCCTCCTGCTATTTAAGCATGGGGGATTTTTTCCTTTCTCTTTTCTTCCATCACCACACATCTTAAACAATCATAGCGGTTATCTATTTTTCTCATTTATCTGTTGACTGGGAAAAGATTCAGGTAATATAATCTATTTTGAGTCCGTTATTGGTGGTATTAACTGTGAGGCAGATTGGAATAAATCTGTCCCTTTTAAATTTCTATCATATAAGGAGGCAAATCATGCCTGAAAGCATTTATAAGATTATTGAACTGGTAGGAACAAGTGAAAAGTCATGGGAAGAAGCTGCAAAAAATGCAGTGGAGACTGCAAGCAAAACTCTTAAACACATAAGAATCGCTGAGATTAATAAACTTGATATGAAAGTTGAGAAGGGAAAAGTAGTTGCATACCGCGCAAGGGTAAGTTTGTCCTTTAAATATGAGTCTTGATGTTAATCATTAAAAAATGAACTGTCCTTGCAGTAAAACCAGAGGGTATCAAAATCAAAATAGCATGATCTTATGTTGTCATTCCTGCCTGCCATGTTCTCTATTTTTGTAGGAACAGCCCTTGAGGCTGTCCTCGAACTTTGAACGCTGAATGCTGAACGCTGAGTGCTGACAGCTAAATCCTGACCGCTGAATGCTGAAAGCTAATATCCGAAAAACGCTTGACAAAAGAAAAGAGGTTGTTTAGTTTACAATACAGCAAAAAAAAAGAGGTAGATGTGTCAGAAATTCAAACTGCTTTAAATAGTGTGAATTATCGGGTACATAAGACCACATAAATTGCGAACTTCAAACTCGGAACTCTACATATCAAAAGAAAAGCAATCAGAGACACATCAGAAAATTTTTAGAATTATGGAATTAATACTTCAAATATGTGGATGACTTATACGGCAGAAATTGCAGTATTTGTCAGATTGTTTAGACCGGATAATACATGTTAGGCAGGGATGGATAAACGATGGGAACTTTGATTTCTCTCGACATTGAGTTAGGTGCTATCCGCTCTTTTCTGAATAGCGTGACAAATGCGGCTGATTCAGAGTATGCAAGAATAAAGGCAATGTCAGATGCGGGCGAGTTTTCCCATTATGATGACGAAGCAAATGCGTACTTCATACCAGAAATGTGGGAGAAGATCGCTATTCGAGCCACTTTAGGGGAGTTGAACAGCCTTGTCGAATGGGAACTTCAGGGTCTTGCTAATGCTCTGCCGCCTGGAAAGCGAGAAAAATCACGAAAGGACCGCCTTAACTTCGTGTTTGATCTCAAAATAGCCCAGATTATAGAACGGATCGAAAACCACTACGGAATCAGAATTGAGGAGATGACTGGCTACGAAGATGTCAAAATTGTGCGGGACAAAGTGAACTCCTTCAAGCATAGAAAAGGTTTCAAACATCCCTACAGAGACAAGTATAAGGTGCTTGGGGAAACATTTACCTCAAACAGAGAAGAAGCCTTCAGAGCTATAGATTCAGTTAGAAGCTTTCTTAGAGACATATGGTCAAGAACAAAGCAAAAGCGAAGTGCATAACCCGTGGATGCAGCCAATCGGCCATAAAGCGGCCTCTGACTGATCCCTTTGTTAGACCACTGGGCGGAGCCAGCTGAGTCAAAATGAGGCGTTTGCAACCCAAAAGTAGTAGTGCATGTCATAGATAATGTAGCCAACAAGCGAAATTATTGGAGATTAACCTAATGGCTGCCCTCATTAACTTTCTTCTTCAGTTCAAAGAAATCGTGGTCGCATTGATTGCGGTTTTTGGAGTTGTCATTCCTTATCTGATCCAAAGAAATAAGGAATACAAGCTGAAACTTGCTGAACAAAAAATCGCGGCCTACTCGGAGTTTTTGCGAGATTTCACCGAAACTGCCGTGCTGATAGAACATGGTGAAGAAGTAGACGGCAAAGTTGCGGACAGACAGAGAATACTGGCGAGAAACCAGATTTTGTTGTACGGCAGTGATGACGTCATAAAAGCATATGATAAATGGGTGATATTTACAGACAATGGCGGAAAGGCTGGGAGCGATGAAGATGTTGCTCTTTTCGGAAGTCTGTTGTTGAAAATCCGCCAAGACATTGTGGGCGTAACTAAAGTGACCGTTAACGAAATCAGCAACCTGAACCCTTTTAATCGTGGCTAAACAACTAGCGGCCTCAAAATTAAAAGGGACGGCTATACTAGCTCAATAATTCGGTAACTTTTTG
>MGDB01000012.1:3898-11170 GCA_001790645.1 Candidatus Schekmanbacteria bacterium GWA2_38_11 | reverse complement strand
CATTTGTTGCACTTCGAGGTTGAATGTGGGGGTGTTGAAAAAGGGTTTAAAAGAATCTTTATTATCCTTCTTATTGCCGGATTAATTGGAAGTAGAATAGGTCAGGCATCTTGTCTGACCATCCGAGGCAAGATGCCTCGGCTATTACACAAAGAATTGAAGTTGGGTAAGGGCGACTTTAGTCGCCCTTAATCTTTCCAAAATGCGGAATGGAAGGCTACCTGTCCCTGCCTGCGGTAGGCAGGTGCCGACAGGCAGGAAGCCTCCCTTACCCTCTGCTGGTTTTAGGGTGTCATGAAGAGGTATCAGATTGCATCTTTACACTCCTAAAGTCTGAAAAAATTGTTCCTCTGTTTTATCAATCCATGTTTTAAAGTTAAAGTTATTAACCAAAGAATCATATGCTGATTCACCCATTTTTTGCCCCAGGTCCTTATCCTTCAAGATCTTTATGATTGCAGAAGCCATACTTGATGAATCTTCTGCTGGAATCAGGAGTCCGTTTACTCCGTCTTTGATTATTTCTGGCATTATTCCAACTCTTGTTGCAACGATCGGCTTTTTCATTGCCATATGTTCATAGCAAGCACGGCTTGAACCTTCTGATCCCTTAGAGGCTATGACCGCGATATCAAAGGAAGCAATTATTCCAGGGATGTCATCCCTGAAGCCGGTAAATATCATGTCTTCTTTAATACCGAGTGTTTCAGCCAGAGATTGAAGGTCTTTAAGTGTTTCTTGATTTACAAAAGCTCCTGCAAAAATGAATTTTGCGTCTGGAAACTCTTTTTTTATCATAGGAACAGCATTAAGCAGAAACTTATGACCTTTTATTGGGCTTATTCTTCCAACAATCCCGATTACAGAGGAATTTTTTAAAATATTAAACTCTTTTTTTATTTTCTCCCCAGTTAATTTATAGTTAAATACATCTGTATCAGTTCCTGTATAAATTACTTTTAATTTACTTGGAGTAAAGTTATTATTTTTAATAAGGCCATCTTTTATATGATTTGCCACACATATAATTTTATCAGTCTTATACTTGTAAAGCCATTTATTGAAGATATGGTTTTTTACCGGAACATTTACATGTCTTGTTCTTATAAGAGGTATTTTTTTTCCTGAAAAGAGGAGAGCTATAGCTGCGAGCCAGTGGTCATGGCCTCTGTGTGCATTGATGATATCTATTCTCTCTTTCTTGAAAATTGATATAAGCTTTAAAATATCATTTAAATTATCTCTTATATTAAAGTGACCATTCATCTTAAGGGCAATATTGGGAAGCCCAATACTGTCTGCCTGCTTGTTTACTTCCCACCCGCTTTTAGTAATTAGAATAACGCGATGACCTTTTTGGATGAGTTTAAGAGAAAGATTTAACACATGGAATGCTTCGCCAATCCATTTGCGGCTGCTTATAATTTCCACTATATTAAGACTTTTCAAAGGATTCTCCTTAAATTTTAAATACCGAATTAAAAACAAAACTATTTCTAAATTATTCCCTTGTCAACAAAATCTAAAGATGATAAAAATAAAATCTTTATTTTCAGAAAATTAATTAATCTTATGTTTCAAAATGTTGTAAGTATTTTAGAGAGTAATTTTATTTATCTTTCTCAGATCTTTGCCAGGGATCGAGAGATAAAATTCTTATATAAAGACGGAGTCAGAATTTTTTTCACAAAAGATGTCCCATCAGATTTTGCCAAGTCAATAAATTCTTTTTTGGACCACAGTTTTAGTGATAAAAGTACATTATTAAAATCAACAAAATCAAGGGCAGTAACTACGGATATATTTCCTCAAAACGGTTCAAATGGGAAAAGAATATTCATAAAAAGATACATGGTGACAAATAGATTAAAAGGGATTATCAATCTGATTACGCCGTCAAAAGCCTGGAGAGAAATGTATATTACAAACAAATTACTTAAATCAGGGATTCCCACAGCAAAACCACTTCTTGTTGCTGAAAAAAGAAGCAATTCCCGGCTTAAAGAAAGTTATTTGATCACAGAAGGGATTCCAAACACCAAAACTTTTCTGTCTTTTATTCAAAGTGAAACTTCTCAAAAGAAAAAAAGAGAGCTTTTAGGAAAATTGACAAATTTTATATCCAGACTTCATAATGAAGGATTCTACCATGCTGACTTGAGCCTTAGAAATATTTTAGTTTCTGAGACAAAGGGGAATGATTTGGAACTGTTTGTTATGGATATAGATAAAGGAATCCTTTCAAAAAAAGTTTCTTCGTGGAGTAGGGCTAAGAATCTTTTTCAAATCTTGAGGCTTATGAACCAAAAACTTTATTTTACAGAAGATGATAGAAATTTTTTAATTGAAAATTATAGTGAAAACTCTAATTTTTTGCCACCTGATAAGCTATGGAAACAGATAAAAAGGGTTGACTTATATTCGACTATAAAGAAGAATTACAGGAAGATAAAAAGAGGAGAGATATAACCTTTAAAAAGGTTAAGAAATCTCTTGCTAAAAATGATTTGATATGGTTTTAGTTGCAAAGAGATTTCATAAAAGATGACAGAGAATTCTGAAAAGCCAGTTCTTTTCAGAATTCTACTGTTAGCTTATGGTTTACGGCTTTTAGGTGAAAAGATTTATTAATTAATATTTCTTATTAATAGCTATAGGCCATGAGCTATAAGTGTCTCTGAAATACGAAGTATTTCAGAGACCTCGAAAAGGGAGGTGTTTTAGTTGGCTAAAAGGTGCGATATCTGTGGCAAGGGTCCTATGTATGGCCATAATATAAGCCATTCTCACAACGTTACAAAAAGGAGATTTAACCCGAATCTTCAGAAACGAAAAGTTCTTGTCAAGGGGCGGAGGATGACTATAAAGGTTTGTACAAGATGTATTCGCTCAGGGTCAGTTGCTACAGCTTAGCAAGTTTAATTAAAAACCTAAGTCACTAAGGTTTTTGATATAAAATGACAGATGAAAGCAAAAAAAAAATCGAAGAAAGAATAGACCAAATCCTTGCTAAAGAGAGAAGAATAGAAAGATTTAACAAAATTGTCCCTATGATATTTTTATATATAATGGGGATATTGATGATATGCGCAATCGCCGGAATCCTTTATAAGATTTTAAAAACTCCTGCAGAAGTTGGAAAAAGTGTATCAGGGAGTGAACAGCCGCATTATAAAGACCTAAGTGTTGACAGAGAAAAGTTTGACCTTTATTTTAACTCTACCTTTACAAAAACAGTCAGTAAAATAGATTTTGTAGATTCATGGTTTCTCAATATAAAAAGAGATGAGCTTACCATAAGAGTCAAAGAAAGCTGGTATGATATGAAAGATTATAATAAAATATCAACTTTGAAAACTCTTAGAGAAGAATTTGTCAAAATATATTCTAACTCCAGTTTATCAAAAAGTTCTAGCAAATCACCTGTAGTCAACATTATAAACTTTAATGGTGATATTATTGCTGTCTGCGATGAAAACGGTGCCTCACTAAAATAAATGCCTTACTTCTTCTAAGGAAAGAAAGTCCAGATCAGGTTGAAAAGGCCTGTTAAAATAATACATAAAACAGTGGCAAGAAAGGAGAGAATGAAAATTATTTCACTGTAGGATGTATAGTTTTTTAGTTTTTTTTCTTTCATTATTTCATCCTCCAGTATGGGAATCGGATATAAATTTAAGTATTTGAGATTTTTTTATTCTTAAAGGGGAGAAAATTTTTATGGAAGACTTTTTGTATTTTGCAGGATTGGTTATTACCATTTTATGGTGTTTTAAGGTTAAATTATTCCGTTATAAGGAAAAACGTTTGAAAGATATCTTATACTTTATTGGAATGATGGTATTAATATTCGGGGCTATTATAAGCCTTTATTTATTTTTTGAGACCTATGGAAAATATTCACGGGGCTCGCATTATTTAAGGCAGAATCCGGATTCAATAATCGCCTATTTTGATTTTATTCAGTGGAGATATGCAAAAGTTATGTTTATAGCAGGGTTTATTGGCAGCATATTAGCAGGGACATTCTTTTTAGCTCTGACAAAGATTATGGATCTTCTTGAAGGGATAAACAGGTCTCTTAAGGAGAATGCCGGAAGAAACAGTTAGGAAAGAAAAGTTTCAGTTTATACTTTATTAATTTTCCACCAGATAATTGCAGATTTTTTAGGAATTCGGGCTATAAGGCTATTGGGGGTTTTCACCAATTTCTTACTCAAAAAATCTCTAATTACCTGGTCATATTCTTTACTCTTTAAACTAAGATATACCTTCCAGAATTTCAAAGCCTCTTCTAAGTCATTGAATGGCTGGTCTAAATTGTAACTGATTATTCTAACATTTGCATAGATATTATGGCGGTGGAGATAGCTGTAAACTGCAAAATAGTCGTCCTTTTCAGGGACTGTTTTGCCAAAAATGATTGGATAGAGCTGCTTGAAATAGAATTTATCATTTTTGGGGTTTACTCCCCGAATCAGAATGATAAGTCTTGGTTTTATTTCCTCAAGCTGGTTAAGAAATTTTCCAATATCATTTAACAGTCCCGGAACATTGGCTAAAATTACAACTTCATGGGGAGGTAATCTAACTTTTCCCCAATGGGAATTTACAAAATTTATGTTTTTAAGTCCTTTCTTGAAGGCTTCCCTTTTCATTATGTCCATCATGGGTTTTGATGGTTCTAAGGCTGTTACATATTTTATCTTTTCAGCTAAAGGGATTGACAATGTCCCGCAACCAGCTCCTATATCAAGAATAGATTTGCAGCCATGGGTGATAGGTTGCAATACTTCCAAGGCTTTCCCCGGAAAATCACTTTCTTTAATTGCCCTATGGTACCATCTTGCTTTTTTAAAATCCCATGAGGAGATTATTTCAGTCTCAGTTGCAATTCTTTCATCTTTTTTCCCTGAATCTTCCAATGCTTTTTCAATAACTTTCTTTGTGGATTCATTTACCCCAAATCTATCAAGCTTTTCAGGAGATACAAACCTTGCATCTAATATATCTGAGGAGGGTTCAAGTTTTCCTTTTACATAGTCACCAGCATAGTCTAAAATAATATAATGGTATTTAACCTTACCTTTTTCATCGCGGCAGATTTTATCGAGTATTTCAATTGGCTTTCCTATATTTATGACCAGTCCCGTTTCTTCTTTTATCTCTCTTAACAAAGCTTGTTCCAAAGACTCTCCCACATTAACTGCACCACCTGGAATACTCCATTCACCAAAACTTGGGCTTTTCCCCCTTTTTACTAAAAGAACCTTTCCCTCTTTTACGATTACAGCTCCAACTCCGACTATTGGCTGGGATGGATATTCCCTTTTTATAATCTTAGACATAATCTTTTCCTGTTTTATCAAAGTGGATAGTTTCAAATACCAAAATCCAAATTTCAAATCAAGCTCAAAACTTTTGGCATTTGACATTAGCTTATCTAATCATTATAGTTATAAAAAGTATCTTATTACAAGGGAATCATATTTTCTTATGGGAAAACAAAGAGATGGATGAACTGCAAAAGGTTGCTCTTGAGGCAGCACTAAAAGCCGGAAAAATATTAAAGGAAAACATCGGGAAAAACTTTTCTGTCAGCTACAAATCTGATAAGAATCTTGTGACTGACGTAGACAAGCTTGCTGAGAAGACAATACTTGGAATTATTAAGGAAAGGTTTCCTGCCCACAGCATATTAACTGAAGAAAAAGGTGAGGAGTCCAAAAGATCTCCCTTTAAATGGATTATAGACCCACTTGACGGCACAACAAATTATGCCCATGGTTTCAGGATATTTTGTGTTTCAATAGGAATAGAGAAGGATGGGGAGGTGATTTTAGGAGTTGTATATGATCCTGCAAATGAAGAATTATTTACAGCAACTAAGAATGGAGGAGCTTATTTAAACAATATCAAAATTTCAGTTTCTTCAATCAGTTCAATAGCTGATAGTTTGCTTGCAACAGGTTTTCCTTATGACATAAAGAAAAATCCAAATAATAATTTTGATAATTTTAAAAATTTTGCTTTCCGTGCACAGGCCATCAGAAGGGCAGGCTCTGCAGCTCTTGACCTGTGTTATGTAGCCTGCGGAAGGTTTGATGGATTCTGGGAATCAGGGCTTAATCCGTGGGATGTAGCTGCCGGCAGCTTGATAGTCGCTGAGGCAGGGGGATTTGTAAGTGATTTTAGTGGGAAGGAGTTTAGTATTCATAAAAAGGAGACCCTTGCAAGTAACGGGAAAATTCATCAGGAGATGGTAAATATACTTTCTTTGCAAAGGGAAAAATAACCCCAAAAGATATTTTATAGTCATAGCGAGCATCTCCTTTAAAGTGATTAAGAGGAAATGAGTAAAAAGAAAATCCGGGTAAGTGAGGCTTCCTGCCTCTCGGCACCTGCCTACCACAGGCAGGGACAGGTAGCCTTCCTGATAAGTTATTAGTGCAATCAATTAGTCCGTTACGGTGATGTTTTCTCCGCAGAAGAAATGAAAAATCAGATGGAGTTTTTATAAAACCCAACTTTCCAAACTCAGTGAACCAGACTTAGTCCTCATAACGAGATGAACTCAGTTGCTACCCATGCCAGTCGGTTTGAGTGAATCGTTATCCGGGATATTAAAAATCTTTTTAAGCTCTTTTATCCCACATGAATAGCCAATTGCTGACATAGGTGTTCTATTAATCTTTTGAACAAATTCAGGTAAATCGCAATAAAGCAATCCTCCTTCAGTTGGTCTGTTGCTTCTTTATCTTCTATTTATCTATTGGATTTTTCTGTCACATAATTTTTTTAAATACCATCCAGATTTGTTTTTTAGTTTGACATCAGATGGTTAATTTATATATTAAATCGTTATTTATGAATAACCAATCAAAAATACTACTTGTTGATGACGACCCAGGAATGATTGACACCCTGGAAGCAATCCTAAAAGATAAATATGCTGTCATTAAATCCAGCGATGGAGAGACAGCCCTTAAATTGATGGACAAGGAAGATATAAATGTTGCGATCCTTGACATTCGTCTGCCAGGAATTGATGGGATTGAAGTCTTAAAGCATATCAAAGATAGGCATGAGGATATAGAAGCCATAATGATAAGTGCAGTCAAAGATATTAAGATAGCAGTAAGCGCTATGAAGATGGGAGCTTACGATTACATTACAAAGGACTTTGATTACGATGAAGTGATTGGTCTTGTTGATAAGGTCATTGAAAAGCAAAACATGAGCCGGGAATTAGTCTACCTCCATTCGGAAATG
>MGDB01000012.1:506-3862 GCA_001790645.1 Candidatus Schekmanbacteria bacterium GWA2_38_11 | reverse complement strand
AGCATAAAGATGAGGGAGATCTATGATCTGGTAAGCAAGGTTGCAAAACTGCCTGCAACGGTTTTAATTGGTGGAGAGAGCGGGACAGGGAAAGAACTCCTCGCAAGGCTTATACATATCCAGGGGGATAATCCCAGTGGCCCTTTTGTTACTGTAGATTTAACATCTATTCCTGATAATCTTATTGAAAGTGCCCTCTTTGGTCACGAGAAGGGAGCTTTTACAGGAGCCGATAAATTAAGATATGGTAAGTTTGAACTGGCTAACGGAGGAACTTTATTTCTTGATGAAATCGGGGAGCTGAAGTTTGACCTTCAATCAAAACTTTTAAGGTCTATCCAGGAAAGGGAAATAGAAAGGGTTGGAGGAAGCAAGGCAATTCATGTGAATGTAAGGCTTATAGCTGCAACCAACAGAAACCTCCAAGAAGCTATTGAAAAAGGGAATTTTAGAGAGGACCTCTATTATAGATTAAATGTAATTCCTATTAAAGTCCCTCCTTTGAAGGACAGAAAAGAGGACATTCCCGGGTTTCTGGAATATTTCCTGAAAAAGTTTAACAAAAAATTCAAAAAAGAAATTAGTTTTATAACAGATTCTGCCATTGATATTTTGAACCAATACAATTGGCCAGGAAATATACGGGAGTTAGCAAATTTGATGGAAAGACTCGTTGCCATTACTGATAGCAAAAAAATATCTATAGAAGATATACCCATTGAATATCATGTTGCCGGAATGAGCAGAAAGGATTTTTCAAAAAAAGAAGATATTCTTCTTGAAAAAGCTTGCCAGACCTTTGAAAAAAGTTTTATAATGAAGACTCTTGAAAAGGCAAACTGGAGCAGAGTTAATGCAGCTAAAATTCTTGGAATACCTTTAAGCACATTAAAATATAAGATGCAGAAATTAGATATTTATAAGCAACTTGAGGAGGAAGGTAAATCAGAAGAAGAAGTAACACAATAACCCGTATTTTAGTAATTACCTTTGCTTTACTTTTTCCCCTATTTTTTCCTGAGTATTTTCTGAATGCTGAGGAGACCTTTTATGGCGATACAGTCGTTGTAACTGCAACAAGGGTAGAAGAGAAACTTAGCGATATTCCTGCCTTTGCAGACGTAATAACATCCAAAGATTTAGAAGATAGCAATTCCGTCAGATTAATTGACAACCTTAAAAACCTGAAAGGAGTAACAATCCATCAGAACGGTACGCTTGGCGATAGTGTTGATTTAAGGATCCTTGGGTCTGGACTGAGTCAGTCTCTCATACTGGTCAATGGTGTTGAAGTAAACTCCACATACGATGGTTTTTTTGATTTTACGAACCTGTTTTCAGAAAATATTGAACGGGTTGAAGTTATCAAGGGTGCACAGAGTGCTTTGTACGGTTCCGAAGCAATGGGTGGTGTGATTAACATCATTACCAAAAAGGGTGAGGGTCCTTTACGGTTCGGGTTTCTCGGTGAGGGTGGTAAATTTGATACGTTCCGCGAAAGTCTCTCCCTTCAAGGCAGCAAGGATAAATTTTCCTATTCCGGGGTTGTAAGCAGAGTCGATCAGAACGGACAGTTTATAAGGGATGGCTACAGAAGCACTTCTTTATCAGGGAGGGTTGATTATGAACTGCCGTTTAATTCCTCTCTGAACCTTAATTTCAGCTATGATAATTCAAGAAAAAATCTCCCCTTTGATACACCTTTTTCCCTTGTCAAGCCATCTCCCACACCTGAGGGCAGGACACTTGTCCAGTTTGTCCATGACCGCAATAATTCTTTAGAGCGCTGGAGTTCAGTAAACTCACTTGACTACAGGCTGCCTGTTAAGAATATAGGGAATCTCAATTTAAGGACTTTCTGGTATGAAGAGCATTGGAAGTACAGAAATTTTGCAGATGAGGACAGGCCCTTTCCAACAAACGTATACCATGAAAATAGGAAAGCCTCACGGTATGGGTTTGATATTAACCAGACATTTAATGTATTTAAAGACAAGGATTTCGTAATCTTGGGTTTTGAATATAAGATTGAAGACAGCGATAGCATTGGGAAAACAATTTTTCTTCCTACCCAGAATTTTGAGTTTCACGGGAAGAAGAGGAACTGGGCTATATATTTTCAGAATAGTCTGAGATTTAAAGATATTATGAATGTGGATGCCGGTGTCAGGATTGATGAAAATTCTGCCTTTGGTACAGTGGTAAACCCAAGAGCTTCTTTTGCCTTATTTATGCCCTGGCAGGGAGGAAAGATCAAAGGCGCTTATGGGTCAAGTTTCAGAGCGCCTTCTGTTTCAGAGCTTCGTACGCCGTTTTTTGGAAATCCGGACCTTGGTCCTGAAAAGGGTGTTAGTTATCAGGCCGGGTTTGAGCAGACCTTTTTCTCAGAGAAATTGCTTATAGACGCCTCTTATTTCAGGTTAAACTACACAAATCTGATTGATGCTGATCCTGCTACCGGGAAAAGAATTAATGTATCCAAAGCCCATGTAGAGGGAGTGCAGGCAGGCATTGGACTAAAGCCAATAAAAGATTTGGATTTGAGCGGTAATTATACCTGGATGGATACTGAGGATGAAGAACAGGGCAGGAATCTTCTATGGAGACCAAGGTTTAAATGGGACTGGATGGTAAACTATACGCTAATGGAGAGATTGAATTTAAATATTCTTGGGTCTGTAGTGGGAAAACATTCTGAGCCATTTGATGTGATTGAGGCAAATGGAAGGCACCGGAAAGGGAGTACCGGTGAAGGTTACACAACCGTAGATGCTGCAGTAAAATATCTGGTTGTTGCAAATAAAAAGTCTATTGATAAGTTTGAAATCTTTTTTAAAGGCTATAATATCTTTGATGAAGACTATGAGGAGGTAAGAGGCTTACCCCTGCCTGGCGTAACATACCTTGTCGGTGCCGAGATATTTTTTTAGTTTTAAAAATTTCAATTTGTAGGTCAGGCGTCTCGCCTGGCCTATTTTCATTTTCCTTATATTATCTTGATCAACTTCTCCACCACATCTTAATTTTTTTAACCTTTTTATTATTACTCCACGAAATCGGCCAAAAAGTTGGCCGAATCGGCCAACTTTTTGGCCGATAGAAAAGCACATATAAATTCAATATATTAGCTTACCTATTTTAATAAATCTTCAAAAACGGCCAATTTTTTGGCCGATTTTATTTTCTTTAAATTCTAAAAAAAACCTTTCACAAAAATTTTTATTTGAATTATTTTCAATATGTTATTGCACTCTTATCTCACCTTAAACCTTTCTTGGCACCTAAGTTGCAATAGAGAAGCATAGAATGGAAACAAAAGAACTGAGCGGTAAAGAGAGAGAAATTGTTTGGCAAAG
>MGDB01000012.1:0-147 GCA_001790645.1 Candidatus Schekmanbacteria bacterium GWA2_38_11 | reverse complement strand
TCTATTGTTATTGAGAATTTAAAAGAATTAGCCCAGGCCGGGTTTGTTATTGCAGACGAGGAGTTGGAAGATAAGGAGCTTGAAAATTGGTTTAAGAGATTAAAACACGACACTGAAGAACTCTGCATTACAATTTTTACTACCTTT
>MGDB01000011.1:5162-11979 GCA_001790645.1 Candidatus Schekmanbacteria bacterium GWA2_38_11 | reverse complement strand
TATGTGGTATTTACTGCATGGTTTGGTGGGAATCTGCTTATCCGTTAACTTTTTACCAGCCGGATATCGGCATCACCTGCTGGCTTTACTGCTCAACCATGAATCCATGGTTAGGAGCAGTGAACTTATTAGCAGGTGTTATTCTGATACTTGGTGGTTCTTTTTTACTGACAAACAGAAATAAACTCGGCGCTTATTTTTCCTTAATTTCCGGCATAGCAACCTTCCCGATAGGACTTCTTGGAATCTTTGCTGGATTTTATGCAATAAGGATAAATCCCCCCAACCGAAATTGAATTTGAAATTTGTTTTTAAATTCTTAAACCCTTTTGTCTTGATTTGACATTTGAGTTTTGATATCTGGATTTATAGCTATCTTTACCTGCAATAATTTTAAGAGGCTCAAAAAATGGGTTTCAACAAAAAAAGTTTTTTAAAAGTATTAGACAGATATTCAAAGAAAAGGATTATTAACAGTAAACTAATCAATGCTGCAGTCCTAATACCCCTTTTCAGCCAGAATGGAGAGTGCCATCTGCTGTTTACAAAAAGAACCGATAAAGTTGAAACTCACAAAGGAGAGATATCATTCCCTGGAGGGGTTCAGGATAAAACCGACGGGAATCTTCTTGAAACAGCTCTCAGGGAAACGTACGAAGAAATTGGCATCAATACAGAGGATGTTGAAATACTCGGAGAACTTGATGACATTGAAACAAATACAAATTTTATTATTTCTCCTTTTGTGGGAATCATTCCTCATCCTTATGAATTTAAGATAAATGAGATTGAGATTGAAGAATTGATTCATGTACCGTTGGAATCACTTTTAAACGGAGATAATTTCTGGGAAGAATCCTGGAACTACAAGGGAAGAAAGTATCCTATGTATTTCTATCGTTATGAGGATAATATTATTTGGGGTGCAACTGGAAAGATAGTGAAACACTTCTTGGATATTATAAAAGAATCTCTAACGGAATAGCTATAGGGCTTAGAATTTAAAAAGTTATGGGTTTTAATTGCGGTATTGTAGGCCTTCCCAATGTTGGTAAATCAACTATCTTTAATGCCATTACTGCAGCTCATGCAGAGGTAGCAAGCTACCCCTTCTGCACTATCAACCCAAATGTAGGA
The DNA here is from genome assembly GCA_001790645.1 of Candidatus Schekmanbacteria bacterium GWA2_38_11. Taxonomy (GTDB): domain Bacteria; phylum Schekmanbacteria; class GWA2-38-11; order GWA2-38-11; family GWA2-38-11; genus GWA2-38-11. The sequence goes on along the minus strand of MGDB01000011.1, from coordinate 10,842 downwards.
ATAGTCAAAGTCCCTGATAAAAGATTAGATAAAATTGCGGAGATAATAAAACCTGAGAAAGTGGTACACACAACTATGGAGTTTGTTGATATTGCCGGTCTTGTCAGAGGTGCAAGTAAAGGCGAGGGTTTAGGGAATCAGTTTTTAGGGAACATAAGAAATGTTGATGCAATCATCCATGTGCTAAGGACTTTCAAGGAGGAGGACGTTGCCCATGTTGATGGCTCCATAGATCCCATAAGAGACATGGAAGTAGTAAATACAGAGCTGATATTAGCAGACCTCGAAACAGTCGAGAAGCGGATTGAAAAAAATGAAAGGCTGTCAAAGATAGCTGATAAAAAACTTGCCGAGAATTTGAAACTATATCACAAGGTTAAAGATAGTTTAGATTCAGGACTTCCAGTCAGGGCATTAAAATTAAATCCTGATGAACTTGAACACCTGAAAGATCTTTTTCTGCTGACTCAAAAGTCAACTCTCTATGTGATAAATATAGATGAGAACGATGTTAAAATAAAAACAGATAGCATTGCCGGAATAAAAGAAAAAGCCAAAAGCGAAGGGGCAATAGTTATAACTATATGCGGAAAATTAGAAGCTGAAATCGCACTGCTCCCGATTGAGGAGCGAGAGGAATTTTTAAAAGGCATGGGGATTGAGGAATCAGGCTTAGAGAAAATCATAAAAGCAGGTTATGAACTTTTGGATTTAATTACCTTTTTCACCACACAGGGACCTGAAGTAAGGGCATGGACAATTAAGAGAGGGACACATGCCCAAAAAGCAGCAGGAAAGATACATTCAGATATGGAAAAAGGTTTCATCAAGGCTGAGATTTATCGCTATGAGGATTTGATAAGGCTCGGTTCAGAACATGAAATCAAAGAAAAAGGACTTTTAAAAATTGAGGGGAAAGAATATCTGATAAAAGACGGGGATGTAGTACATTTCAAATTCAATGTCTAAAAAATGCTTTTTAAGTATAAAATAAAAATAGAGGTTTACTTATTATTTTAAGTTTCCACCCAAATCTCATTACGTGGAAAAATACCAATATTAACCCTATATTTCCTCAAATAAGACATTTTCTGTTTTTCTCATTTATCTATTGACCGGGATAGAGATTAGGTAATATAATTTTAAACTAAGTCCATTGTTGGTGGTATGAATTGACTTAATGAGGCAGATTGAGAAATAATAAATCTGCCGCACTTTAATTTCTATCATATTTTCTATCATATAAGGAGACAAGCCATGGCTGAAAGCGTTTATAAGATTATAGAACTGGTAGGAACAAGTGAAAGATCATGGGAGGAAGCTGCAAAGAATGCAGTGGAAACAGCGAGCAAATCTCTTAAAAACATAAGAATCGCTGAGATTAATAAACTTGATATGAAGGTAGAGGACGGGAAAGTTGTTGCATACCGTGCGAGGGTATTTTTGTCCTTTAAATATGAGTCTTGAGATTAAACACATTAAAAAAATTGAATATCCTGCAGAGAATTTTTAAGCAATTTACCGGTGTTCTGTTATTAGGAACAGCCATTCTTTTTTTAAGCTTTCCTGCGGGGGCTAAAAGTAATTCTCCCGCAGGAAGTTGGAAAACTATTGATGATAAAACCGGTGAACCGAAAGGCGTTGTCGAAATCTGGGAAGAAAAAGGCGTCTTATATGGCAAGATAATCGAAACAGTTGAAAAACCTAAAGATGGCAAACCTAAAATCTGTGATAAATGCGAGGGGGCACTCAAAAATGCACCTATTCTTGGTTTACGAATCATCTGGAATTTAAAAAAAGACGGCTCTGAATGGAATGGAGGCTGGATTTTAGATCCTGATAACGGAAAGATATACAGGGCTAAAATGTCTCTTTTAAATGACGGCAGTGAACTTGAAGTCCGCGGTTATATCGGTTTTTCATTCATTGGCCGCTCACAAGTTTGGAAGAGGGTTGAGTGAATGTTTTTTTAGTGGTAAGCTTATTTTATCTTATCTCTTTTTTCTAAATTATGTCGTGCACAAAGAAATTGGATTGCTTAACCCCGAAGGGGTGAAATGATTATAGAAATATCAGTATTCCGCCAAAATAAACCCCAATGGGGTGACATTATCAATCCAGCCATTCAAATAAATATTTCTCATTATATTCAACTTTAAATTCTTTTAAAAAATCAAGATATTCCTCACGAAATGTTTTCTTCCTATGATGCTCTTCCTGATTGAGGATATAATTATAAACCATCTCAATTTGAGAATGAGCATAAAAGAAAGCGCCATATCCTTCCTGCCATAGAATTTTTTTATTTCACCCCTTGGGATTTTTATCATTTCAATTATTTCATTATTCTATAATCATGTCACCCCTTCTGGGTTCAAATGTTTTTTAGGAAATATATCACCCTTGAAGAGAATTTCACAATACGTAAGTGAAGAAGCGGGAATGACTTCCCCCTCACCCTGCCCTTTCCCGTCAAGAGGCGAGGGGACTAATGACAAAAGAAGCAGAGAGTATAAGATAATTTTTTCTTCTTATTATTTTTATAAAAATTAGTATTTGAATAAAAGAAGGAGAATTATTATGAATAAAACGTTCTTTATTACTCTGATTTTATCAGTTATTGCCATCAGTTTTGCAGTTGTTTTTATAACTGGCAGTTCTAATCAGGCTAATCAGCCAAAGAACAATCAGAATGCCTCAATAGAGAAAGCTACTTTTGCCGGAGGCTGCTTCTGGTGTCTGGAACCGCCTTTTGAAAATTTAGCTGGTGTTACAGAAGTCTTCGTCGGATACACAGGCGGACAGAAAAAGAATCCAAAATATGAAGAGGTATCTTCCGGAGGAACAGGCCACGCAGAAGCTATTCAGATTTTATATAACCCGCAAAAAACAAGTTATACAGAACTTCTTGATGTTTTCTTGAAACAGATAGACCCGACTGATTCCAGTGGCCAGTTTGTTGACAGGGGAGCGCAGTACAGGACAGCTATTTTCTATCATAATGATGAACAAAAGCGCCTTGCAGAGAAATCACTGGAAGAATTAAAAAAGTCAGGAAAGTATAAAAAGGAAATTGTTACAAAGATTATTAAATTCTCGGAATTCTATAAAGCAGAAGATTACCATCAGGATTATTACAAGAAAAATCCCTTAAGATATAAACTTTACAGGTTTAATTCCGGCCGTGACCAATATCTGAAAGAATTTTGGGGTAATGATATGAAAACCAAACCTCAGGTAAATAAAAAGAATTATCAGAAACCCGCCAAAGAAGAATTAAAAAAGAAATTATCTCCTTTACAATATAAAGTTACACAGGAGAGTTGTACGGAAAAAGCATTTGACAATGAATACTGGGATAATAAAAAAGAGGGAATTTACGTGGACATAGTTTCCGGTGAACCGCTGTTTAGCTCCCTTGACAAGTTCGAATCCGGAACGGGATGGCCAAGTTTTACAAAGCCTCTTGTGTCCGGAAATATCGTAGAAAAAGAAGACAGAACTCTTTTTATGGTAAGAACAGAAGTCAGGAGCAAACTCACCGACTCTCATCTCGGGCATGTATTCCAAGATGGCCCTAAACCGACAGGCCAGCGTTATTGCATAAACTCTGCCGCTATCCGCTTTATTCCAAAAGAAGATTTGGAAAAGGAAGGGTATGGGAAATATAAAGAGCTTTTTAAAAAATAATTATAGAAAAAGGGAACGGTCTATCTAATTCAATTTCTGTTTTTCTCACAACCTCTAAAACAACTGAATGGCACTACGTCTTGTTTCTTTCTCTACAATTTTTCCGTCAAATCAATCCTCACTCTCTTTGACAAACCCGCTCCTTTATCATAATTTAAAAACACCACTCCCATGCTAAAATTAAACCATGATAAAAGATAGTTAGAAATTAGTTTACTCTATGGCACAGTCGCTCTCTCGGAAGGAAAAGCTCGTTTTAAAAGACCATCTGTCGAGATTATTTTCACAATCACTCTCCCCTTTCCCGTCAAGGGAGAGGGTTAGTTGAATTTGGAAACCAGCTAAAAAACTCTGGAAGTTCGTTCCACATGAAAGGGTGGGAAATAATATGCTTCTGGAAAAAGAAAGAATATTTTTTAATTCCCTCTTCTGGAGTTGAGAAGTTTCCGCATGGGGAAAAGGATAATTTATATCCACTGTTTTTATCTTTGTTAAAATAATAGAAAAATACAGGTGCGTTGTAAGAGAGTGACAGTTTAAAGGGAAAATAATTAAACCTCATGGGCATACCAAAAAAATCGCTGACCACTCCTTCCTGTTTCTGGTGACTTGGAAAGTCAATGTGCATTGCAACGACACCACCTTTCCTTAGGTGCTGGATCAATTCTCTTTCAGACTTTCCTGCTCTAAGAGTCAGTTGCGCATCTTTTAGAATTTTGACCTTATTGCTTATCAGGGATTTCATTCCGAATTCTGAAGCCTCCTCAATGTATTTAGTAAATTTTTTTGAGGCAAGCATTCTGATATCAATATTTAATTCATGAAACATAACTGCATAGAGGCTTGGGCCAAGATGCGCACCAACAAGTATGGCCCCCTTCCCTTCCTCAACTGCCTGCTCGATCAAATCCCTGTTCTCAACTGTAAAATATTTTTTTATACCAGAACCAGCTTCACAATACACCACTCCCCAGATATCATCCCTTCCTCTCTGGATAAAATATTTCAGTATGTATAACCAGCCCGGAATAACGCTGCCAGTATGTTTTGCAAATCTTGCAATTACTTTCCATTGGTTAAATTTCGTGAAGAGAGACATCAGTCCATGGAACAGGGCAAGGGTCTCAATAAGAAACACTTTACATGGAACAATTCTTATTAGCAGGCCTCTCGCTTTTATACGCAGGAATTCCAAATTATAAGCGACCCGCAAAAGAACGCTGCGTATGATAGAAGGTTTTGGCATGAGTATTTTCAACTAATCAATTGCGGTTTAGAGCCCCGTCTTTTTAAAAGCACTTCGTCCATCTTCATGCCGCGGTGGAAGGGAGTTAAGGTATCGTCTGAGATGATGTAGTTTGAATCAATCGGGTCAATCCTTTTCACGTCATTTATCCAGGAACATACTTTCACATTTTTCCCTTTTAGCGTGATATAATTATTAAAAGGAGAACCCCCTTTTCTGTAATCATTTTCCTTTTTTAGATATTTGATAATACTTGATACAAATATCTCGTGTTTGGGGTATAACATTCCAAAAGGTTTTACCGTTCTTATGGTAACATTGAAAATCACTCTTTTATAAGCTTCAAGCAGTTCAAAAATTGAATCCAGTTGCGGCAGTTTATCAATAGTTCGCTGCAGCCAGACAGGCATACGAAGCTTGTAGCAGTTGCTAAGCGCTTCTATTTTATTCTGATGAATTATCTGAGAGCCTTCATATTCAATATCATCAAAAGAAAGAAAAACAAAATCAAGTCCGCTTTCCTTTAATTCTTTTACGAAGTTAATGTCGTGAAGCCTCTGACCATTAGTGGCAATACTTATTTTCCGCTTACTGTCTATTCCTTTAGCGATCCTGATAATCTGCAGCAGGTCTTTTCTTATTGTCGCTTCTCCTCCTATCAATGTCACATTGCCGTCAAAGCTTTTTATCATGCCGGTTAACTTTTCTATTGGTCTGTCTTCAGGAAGCAGCAATGAGGAATTG
>MGDB01000011.1:2058-5153 GCA_001790645.1 Candidatus Schekmanbacteria bacterium GWA2_38_11 | reverse complement strand
TAACAATATTTACATCTTAAATTACAGCGGTAGGTTATGGGTAAGGCAAGGTGCTTACAATCCTTCTCATATTCCTGCTCATATCTTTGCTTAAAAAACTGGGCGTCGTTCTCAACTTTTTCGCTGTGTAACCTGTGCTCGCTGCACTCAATATTAAGATAAATCCCATCGTCCTTTTCTTCATAATATGCCTGACAATCTTTTGCGCATTCAGGACACAGACTGATAGTTTCTGCATAAATGTTTTTTGGCTGTTTCCTTACCTTAGTTACACTGCCAGCTAAAATACTCATAAATTTTCCTTACAGGTAATTGTTTCTACCCCGACATTTCCCAAAGTTTCAATATTAACGATTGATATTGTATCGTTCATAATGTGGCTTTCAGAAATTTTCCCCGTGTTCTGATTTAAGAAAATGCCAAGGAGAATGTTTATAACTCCAAAATGAGTTACTAAAACCACAGTATGGGCAGAGTACTTTCCTTTTATTTCTTCAAGAAACTGTTTAACTCTGTTACGAAAGTCTTCAAAACATTCGCCACCCTCTGGTTTAAAGGTTGTAAAATCCGCTTTTTTCCGCTTCATCTGCCTCAACACTGCCATTACAGGCTTCCCTTCATAAATCCCAAAGCTCTGTTCTCTCAATCTTGGGTCAGTAATTATTGGAAGGCCTTCACGGTCTTTCATCAAAATTTCTGCTGTCTGAAACGCCCTTTCAAGATCACTGGAATATACTGCATCAAACTTCTCATCCTTTAGTCTTTTTGTAATCCGCAATGCCTGTTCCTTGCCCCTATCAGAAAGATGTCCCGGAAGATGTCCCTGTACTATATGGGATGCGTTTTCAACTGTTTCACCATGTCTGATAAGTATTAACCTTAATGATTCCATCCATTAACTAATTAAAATTATTTAATTTAATGTTCGGAGGTTTTTTAAGTTTCTTAAAAATGTTTGTTAATTTAATTTAGTTGAATAAATTAAGGTCTAATAATACTAAATTATGCTCACATTAAAAGGTGACAATTTGTCTTTAGGGAGATGAAGGTTTTGGCTGTATGGAAAATAGCTGAGGTATCTTGCCTCGGACGGCCAGGCAGAATGCCCGACCTATTCTTTGAGTATAGCAGATCAGGTTATGGTAATGAAACCAGTATGGTTTGGCGTTTGGCGTATTAGAGAATCAACCCCAGAAGGGGTTCCCCACAATTGCCTGCCCGCAGGTGGGAGAGCCTTTCCACGCTCGATATTAAGAAACTCAAAATTCAAAATTATGGTATCTGAAATCAGATTCCCAATATCTTACTCATATTGTCTGCTTCAAGACCCGCAAGGCTTTTTTCTTTTCGCAGTTCCAACATCAGTACACCCTGATAATTAATTTCTGAAGCTGCCTTTGTAACGCTTTTCCAGTCAATATCTCCCCTCCCTACCCAGAGGTGCAAATCTGAATTGCCGTCATTATCATGTAAATGGGTATGTATTAATCTTTCACCGGCGATTTTTATGGCATCAGAGGGATCTTCAAAAATATTAGCATGACCTATATCAAGGCAGATGCCCACATCTCTTTCTGGATAGGTATTGATTAATTCTCTGAGCTTACCCGAAACAGTATGCTCATGAGTATTCTCTATGGCAATCCTGATTCCTTTTTTAGAAGTCTCTCCAATTAACTCTTCAAGGCTCTTCCTGAAATTGTTAATTGCCTGCCTTGTATCTGCACCTTCCTCAAGGTCGATGTGAAGGACAAGTATTGATGCTTTAAAATCTTCTATTAAGCGGATTATCTCTATATTCTTTTCAACCGCTTCTTTCCTTTTATTCTCTTTGGAAGATGAAAGGTAGAGCCATTCCCTTGATGCAGGATCAGCGGTTCTTTTGTACAGGGGCCCGTGGAATGAAATTACCCTGATTCCTTTTTCCTCTAAATATTCCTTTACTCTTTTAATCCTCTCTTTATCTGTTAAGTCAAGAACGGGAGGCATACCCCAGAGTTCTATCTCCTCATAGCCAAGATATTTAATTTCATTGATATGGATAATATCAAAATATTCATGGACATAAAAGTGAGTTGAGAAACCTAACCGCATACTCAGTCTTCCTGGTTTTTTCAAAGGATTCAAGGAATCCAGTAGAAAATCAAAATTCAAAAATCAAAACTTAAAATTCTGGTATTTATTTTATTACTTGAACCCTCGAATCCTTGAATCCTCGAACCCTTACTGTATATTATTTTTCCTTTTTATACATTGCTAACATAGACACAACCATCATATATATTAATAATATGGAATAAAGTACCATTGATGCAATCTCAATTCCTACCTTTATATTTATAAGCCCGTATGTATGGACAAGAAGTGTAACTACCATAAGCGCTGCTACCAATATCTTATACATTTCCTTAACCCCGGAAAAGATAAATACAGCAGCTACGGCAAAGAAGACAAGGGCATGACCATAAAGATGGGCATGGGCGTCTTTAAAGTGGAGAAATTTATCATCTTCATTAAAAAACTGGTTAGGCTGTAATCCAATGGCTTTTGCCTTGGCTTGGCGCATCTTGACTGCTTTGCTCGCAGTATTCATTGACAGGATTAATCCGATGCAAACCAGAAAAAAGAAAGCAATCACAATTATTTTAGCTCCGAAGTGTAAGTGGTTCAATCTAAAATCTGCCATAAGTTTTCTCCTCATAGAATAAAAATTTCTTCCCATTAAGCACAATTTAAAAATATTTCAAGAGAAATCTCATTGCAACTTATAACTTATGACTTATAACCTATAACTTATAACTATTTCGAACTTTGTCATTTGACAATAGCAACTCTACTGACTATATTTCAGTACAAATCAAATACCATAATTTTGAATTTTGCTTTTTAAATTTTTATTTTATTTTGCTATGTCTTCTCACAAAAAGCGTCACAAAGAATATATTAAAAAAGCAAGTAAAGCTGTAAAAGATGACTCACAGCGCCTTGCCATTGATAGAACAACATCAAGATTCAAAGAAAACAGAGACAATGCTCTAAAAGAACTAAAAAACTTTGAGGATTTAAGACTTGAGGCAAGGAAAATCAGGGAAAAA
>MGDB01000011.1:1726-1932 GCA_001790645.1 Candidatus Schekmanbacteria bacterium GWA2_38_11 | reverse complement strand
TTAGGCGAATGGATAATCCAGCTAAAAGGCCAGAAACCTTCCCACATCATCGCACCTGCAATTCATGTAACATGCGAGGAGATTGCAGAGCTGTTCTCCAAAATAACCGGCAAAAAGCTTCCTGCGGACCCGCCTGCACTTGTAGAGGTTGCCCGTAATGAACTGAGAAACTATTTCTGCAATGCAGGTATGGGAATCACTGGGGC
>MGDB01000011.1:1041-1450 GCA_001790645.1 Candidatus Schekmanbacteria bacterium GWA2_38_11 | reverse complement strand
TCTCATAGTCCTTGACAACGGGAGAAGGAGGATTTACGAGGACAAGGATTTCAGAGAGGCATTATATTGCATCAGATGCGGCGCCTGCCTCAATGTCTGCCCTGTATATAAAGAGATCGGAGGCCATGTTTTTAGCCATGTCTATATGGGCGGGATAGGCGCAGTGCTCACTGCATTTTTAAGTGGCTTTGAAAATGCGCGTGAGATGGCTTTTTCCTGCACAGGCTGCAAGGCATGCTCGGAAGTGTGCCCTGTAATGATTGATATCCCGAGACTCCTTCTTAAACTCCGGGAAAGAATAGTCCATAAAGAAGGCTTACCATGGGTAAAAAAAATTATCTTCAGAAAAATAATGAAGGACCGCAAACTGTTTCATAAATCTGTGAAAGCTCTTGCATCTGCACAGAAA
>MGDB01000011.1:0-972 GCA_001790645.1 Candidatus Schekmanbacteria bacterium GWA2_38_11 | reverse complement strand
AAATTCAGAACACTGCCTCCGCTTGCAGATGAACCTTTGCGGGAAACTCTCAAGAAAAATCCTGCCACAGTAATCAAGAACCCGAAATTCACTGTGGCTTTCTTTGCGGGCTGCCTTATTGATTTTATATATCCAAATATTGGGGAATCCATTTTAAAAGTTCTTGCTGATCAAAACATTGAAACCCGCTTCCCTTTTGAACAGACCTGCTGCGGGATACCACTGGTTTATAGCGGCGATACCCAAACTGCAAAGGAAATAGCCCTTCAGAATATTGAAGCCCTCAAAAAATATGATTTTATAATAACCGGTTGTGCTACATGCCTTGAAGCTTTAAGAAAAGAATATCCTCTGCTCTTAAATGACAATTTTGAGCTAAAAGCCGAAGCAGAATCGCTTGCAGGAAGAGCATATGATTTTTCTGAATTCCTGGTTAAGGTACTTAACTACAAACCGGACGGTAAACTTAAAAGTAAAGTTACCTACCATGATTCATGCCATCTGCACAGGGGGCTTGAGATTACTGAAGAACCGCGTGATCTTTTGAAAGGCATTGAAGGTTTGGATTTTACTGAAATGGAATTCCCCTGCCACTGCTGCGGCGCTGGAGGAACATTTGCCTTTGAGTATGCTGAAATCTCAGAAGCGATTTTAAAGAGGAAACTTGAATCTATCAGAAAAACCAAAGCCACTATTGTTGCAACAGCCTGCCCGGGCTGCATCATGCAGATTAAAGGCGGCCTTGACAAGGCAGGGGAAAAGATAAAAGTAAAACATATAGCGGAGATTTTAAACAGTAGTAAGAATTCAGGATTAAGTAGTAAGCAGTAAATTTTGTTTAATATGGGTAGCCTGCGTGAAGGTATCAAGGCAATAGACAGGAAAAATTCAAAAGTTTGAATACTAATTTTAAAGAAAAATAGGTCAGGCATCTTGCCTGACCGTAATGTAGAAACAGACCTTAACAGGCTG
>MGDB01000010.1:10852-12081 GCA_001790645.1 Candidatus Schekmanbacteria bacterium GWA2_38_11 | reverse complement strand
GTACTAATATAGAAAAGAAAATTAACTTATTGAAAATGTAATTTTTTTAAAAACGATAAGGGGAAAGTTTTTAAAAAAATTTAACGTATAATTCGTCCATTTTTGTACAATCGTGTCAAAAGTTTAGCATTTTTCATATCAAGAGGAATTTATCTGAACTTTTAAAGTCTTCAAAACTTTTCCAACCACTTTCCATACTTCCCCTCAGGCCAAAGGACGCATTGAACGTCAATGGGGAACACTTCAGGACAGGCTGGTAGTTGAACTACGACTGGCAGGTGCAAAGAACAAAAATGAAGCCAATTGGGTTCTTGATAAACTGCTGCCTGATTATAACAAACGTTTTATCTATCCTCCCCAAAAGCAGGGATCACTCTTCAGAAAAACTCCATCCTTACATCAAATCAATCAAATACTCTGTTTAAAAGAAACCAGAGTTGTAAATAATGACCATACAATATCCTTCCAGGGGTTAATACTGCAAATCCCTTCTTCCAATAAGTTCCGCTCTATTGCAAAACAGAAAGTAACTGTCCTGCAAAAACAGGATGGAAGCATAGAGATAATCTATAAACAACAGACAGTAGCTCGCCTCAGTCCGGAAGCAATAACAAGACTGGGTCAAAAAATAAAACATTATCCAACTCAACTAAAAACAGATGCTCTGCAAGCTTATATATAAATAATATGAAAGCCGTCTTCGATGAAACTATCTCTAAAATAACTTTATACCATTACTGACATTTTTACTTGGGAGTTAAATGACATATTGACTTGGCTACGACATCTGATAAGATATTACTTGCCTAAAGATACTGATTCACCCTAAAACAGATTTAGAACTATCAGAAAACAAGAAAAACCCTTTTGGATAAAGGTTTTAGGTGATATATAATATCACCTAAAAGGTTAAAAACCTAAAAATCCAGGAGGGCAAGAAGATGATACAACAAACCATATTTCCATTCAAGATTAAAACAACCAAGGAGGTATTGACAGCGCGAACCATGTATCCTGTTTTCACAGTAATGATAAAACGCGACTTAAGTTGTCTTGATTTTTATACCCTGCGACCTTGCCAGGGTTTCTTGATTAAATATAAATCTAATAAAATTAATAGTATAATCTATTATATTTAATAATTTAGATTAAGTATATAGTTATAAGTATTTGTTTTATAAAAATATGCCAGAATACCCTCCAGCTTGCTGGAGGGATGAATGGCATCA
>MGDB01000010.1:0-10837 GCA_001790645.1 Candidatus Schekmanbacteria bacterium GWA2_38_11 | reverse complement strand
GTTAATATATAGTGACAACCATTTTTCAGGGATCTATTTCTAAGGTTGATACGGTATATATATATCCTAATTAAGAGCTATTCCGGACCACTCAGAAATAAAAGCATTGCTGGCCTCCATATACGGCTATATAGATAAGATATTAGAAATTAAATAAGCTGTTGGTTTTTGAAATATATTATTCTCAATCTAAAGATACTTTACTAATTCAAGTCAGTAAAAAAACAGCTTTTTATGTTGACACCTTTAAATTATTATATCCCTCACTCAATCTCAGCCGAAAATTTCTTTGCTTCTCCTGCCTCAGGGAAATTCTTGGATATGGCAAGGGCTTTTTGAAATTCCTTTTTAGCTTCGCCTGCTTTTCCTTCCTTACGATAAGCAAGGCCAAGATGGAAATGAATAGTAGGTTCATTTGGAGATAATTTTATGGCTTCTTCAAACCTTTCCCTTGCTTCTTTATAAAGACCTTTTTTGTAATAGACCCAGCCAAGTGTATCTATAATTCCTCCATTGTTAGGAACTGCTAATTTTGCTTTTTGTGCAAGCTTTACAGCATCATCAAGTTTTACTCCTTCTTCAGCATAAAGCCATGCAAGATTATTCTGAACAGTAATAGATTCAGGAGCTATTGATATTGCTTTTTCATAATTCTCAATTGCTAACTTATTATTTTTTTCTGCCTCATATATTGTTCCTAAATTAAAATAGGCAGGAAAGCTTTTTGGATTTACTTCTGCTGCTTTTTTAAATTGATTTAAAGCCTGCTGATTATCCTTTTGAGCTTTATAGATGTTTCCTAAATTAATTATAGCGGGGGTGAAACGGGGATCAATTTTTATACTCTTTTTGAAGTTTTCTGAAGCCTCTTTATAAGATTTTTGTGCTGCATAAATCTGTCCTAACAGATTGTATCCTACCGGGGATGAAGGAGTTTGATTTATTAGTTTTTTAGCTTCAGATACGGCTTTATCCATCTCTTTTAGCCCTAAAAGAGCTTCGATTTTACGAATCAGGATGTCGGTGGCATTGGGTTGAATGTCAAGTGCTTTCTGGTATTGTAGAACAGCTTGATTGAAGTCACCTTTGGCAGCATAGGCAGCTCCGAGGTGCAAATATCCAATAGTTTTTTGGGGCTGAGCCTCTACTACTTTATTAAACTCTTTTATGGCTTCATCAAATTTTGATTTTGCTCCGTAAGCTCTTCCCATAAAATCATGCCCCAAAGCTCCATTCGGGTTAATATCGTTTATCTTTTTCCCATAATTCATTGCCTCATCAGGCTTTCCTATCTGCAGATATAAATCTGCTAAGCTTGATAATAAGGGAATGGATTTAGGGTTTTTCCTTGCAGCTTTTTCCAAACGGCCGGCTGCTTCATCTAAATTGCCTTTCTTTAAGGAGATAGAAGTCAGCCTCTGAATTGCCGTGATATTCTTAGGATCAATTTCTAAAGCATCATTGAATTGTTTGGTAGCTTTTTCAATATTGTTTTCTCTAAGATAAAGAGTTCCGAGGTTAAGGCGAGGAGAAACAAATTTTGGGCTTACCTCTATAGCTTTTTGAAACTGTTCCTTGGCATTCTTTATATCACCTTTGGCAAAATATGCTGAACCAAGCAAGTTCAATAAGAGAGGATTGTCTTTATCTACTTTTAAACCATTCTTGCATTCACTTATTGTTTTGTCAAAATTTCTGTTTGCAATATAATTAACTATCAGACTAATTCTTGCATCCATTAGCTTTGGGTCTTTGGAAAGGGCTTTCTGATATTCTTCAATAGCCTCCTGTTGCTTACCCAATGTATTATAGTATTTTCCTAAGTTGGTGTAAGAAGATGCAAATTCAGGATTAAGTTCTATAGCCTTATCAAATTCCCGTTGGGCATCGTCATATCTTTTTACATTCATATAAGCCTGACCTAATGTGTTATGAGCAACAGGATTTTCAGGGGTAAGCTCTACAATTTTTTCAAATTCTTTAATAGCATCGTCATTCCATCCCTGGCGAAAATTTAAAATCCCCAAATAGAGATGGGCTTCAGGATAATTTGGTTTTAGCTTTGTGGCTAATTTCAGTTCACTTGTGGCTTGCTGGATATTTCCCTTTGCAATTTGGGCTAAAGCATAATTAAAATGAGCTTCAGGAAATCCCTGGCCTTTTACTACAGCTTCTTGTAAGTTTGAAAAAGCATCATCAATTTTGCCTGTTTTTAAGGATGCTACTCCTTTGAGGTAATTACCTCCTGGTAATTTAAAATTGATCAGGTTAAGCTTCTCACCTTCCTTTTTAGCTTCTTCATATTTTTTCTGATCCAAATATAAAACCCCTAAAAGGAAGTGGGCATCATAATGTTTCGGATTGATTGCTAAGGCTTTTTTGAAAGTGGCTTCAGCAGATTTAAAATCTTGCTTTTGAATATATAGATTTGCGAGGCTTAAAGTTCCTTCAAAATCCTTGGGACTTATTTCAATTGCTTTTTTATAAAATTTTTCTGCTTCATCAAATTTTTTATTGTTGAGATAGAGATGTCCTCTGCCAATATAGGTTTTTACATAATTGGGGTCAGTCTGCAAAACTTTTAAGAAACATTCTTCTGCTTCGTTAAATTTGTTTTGAAAAGCATAACTCATTCCAATAGAATTTATTGCCTTTTTATTTTTAGGATCCCTTTTTAAAACCTCTTTTAAGTTAATGATAGCATCTTCTGCTTTTCCAGTACTGAGGTAGAGCAGTCCGCTTTGAAGATACGCATCAGTGAGATTAGGATCATGTTTGATTGAATTAAGGTACTCGTTAAGAGCTTTCTGATATTCTCTTCTGCCCATATAGGCATTGCCAAGCTCATAGTGAGCCTTGGCAAATTGGGGATCGATTTGAGTGGCGCTTTTTAATTCAATTATCGCAGAGTTATACTCCTTTTGTTTTAAGAAACTAATAGCTTTTTCAAGATGCTTTTGTTTTTTCTCTTCAGGGCTTGAACAACTTAAATAAAAGAAAAGTGTAATCAGAATTAATGAAAGAAATGATTTTTTAAAATGTTTCGGATTTACCATTAATTTTCCTTTTTTTAAAAAGGTTTAAACTTTGGTATCAACAAAATAAGAATAAATTAAGTTGAAATAATTTGTTAATATCATTTAAAATAACCATTTGTCAAGGCTATTAATTTTTTATATAATTTGAATTATTGTTCCAATTACAAGTGATAAGAAGGAGAATAGAGCAGGGTTTTTAGATACTGCTTTAGGTTAAGTCAGAAGGTGTTAACCTAACCCCCTCGATACTGACATTAAAGCGGTATGAATGAACAAAATGAAATCAGAAACCACAAAAACAGATTTTGAAAAAGAATATCGTGATAAGAAAAGAATTTTGATCATCTTTTTGCTTTTATCGCTGATTACAGTGCTCCATTATTTTACCCCTATTCGAGATAAGCAATTCCACGATATGTTCCGCAGATTTTATTATATCCCGATAATTCTTGGTTCATTCTGGTTTGGAATCAGAGGAGGAATTGTCATACCGATATTAGCTGGGTTCTTATTTGCTCCGCATGTGCTTTTCCAGTGGAGGGAATTTCCTACCAAGGAAATTGATCAGTATTTAGAGATAATCGTTTATTTTGCGGTTGGAGTCGTCACGGGTGTTGTGGCAGAAAAGGAAAAGAAACAAAGAAAAAAGTACCAGCAGGCTGCAAGAAATCTGGAGGTTTCTTATAAAAAATTACAAGCCCAGACTGCTGAGCTTCTTGAAAAGGATCAGCAGTTAATAAGGGCTGACAGACTTGCCACAATGGGTGAATTAGCAGCAGGACTTACCCATGAGATTAAGAATCCTTTAGGTTCAATTCTTGGTGCGGCAGAGATTATGAAAGACGATTATTCACCGGGTGAGAAGAAGTATGAGTTTCTGGAAATAATGATAAAAGAGGTTAACAGGCTTAATAAATCAATTTCTAATTTTTTGTCCTTTGCAAAGTTAAAGGCTCCCCAGTTTAAACTTTCAAACGTAAATGACATATTAAATTCAGTTAAAGATCTGGTGGAGTTCAGATTACAAAAAGAGAAAATCAAAATCGATATAGGACTCGATAGAAATTTGAAGGAAATGAGGGTAGATGCAGAGCAGTTAGAACAGGCTTTTTTAAACGTTATCTTAAACTCACTCCAGGCAATGAAGAACGGGGGAACGCTGAAGATTTATACAAGGGTTATGAATCCCGAAGGTTTGAATGGAAGTAAAGGTGAAGGAGAAAATATTCAATCCCAGAGAGATAATAAACTGCTGATGTATGTAGAAATTGGGATTGATGATACAGGATGTGGAATCCCCGAAGAGCGCCTAAACCATATTTTTAATCCGTTTTTTACGACAAGAGAAGAAGGAACAGGGCTTGGATTAGCAATCACCAAGCGGATAATTGAGGCTCATGGTGGAAATATATCTGTAGAAAGCCGGCAAGGAGAGGGGACTAAGTTCAGGATAAGGCTGCCTTTGCGAAATTAGGATGGTTTCTATCAAGAGTTCAAGATAAAAATTTAAAATGCAAAATACAAAATTATGGATGCGAAAAGCTTAAAGCGACAATGGTTGATTAAATTCAAAATTTAAATTTCAAAACTCAAAATCTTAGTATGAGAAAAGAAAATATCCTTTTAATCGATGATGATGATTCTTTAAGAAAGGTCATAGCTCATCACCTTACCTTAGACGGTTACAGGGTCATATCTGCCAGCGGAGGGAAGGAAGGCATAGAGCTTTTTAAAAGAGGGGAATTTGACTTAGTTATTACTGATTTAAAGATGCCGGATATGGACGGGATGGAGGTTTTGCGGGAGATTAAGCTCTTGAGGGATGACGTAGTAGTTATAATGATTACTGCCTATGGTACAATTGAAAAGGCTGTGGAAGCTTTAAAAGCCGGAGCATTTGATTACATTACAAAGCCGTTTAACAGAGATGAATTGAAAATTGCTATAGGAAAGGCTCTCCAGGTAAAGAGGCTTGAGGAAGAAAATCTCAGGCTTAAATCAGAACTAGATGAAAAATTTAAATTTGATCATGTCATTGGTCTAAGCTCAAAGATGGTAGATGTTTTACAGGTTCTAAAAAGGGTCTCAAAAACAGATTCCACAATTTTACTCCTGGGCGAGAGCGGGACCGGAAAAGAATTAATTGCAAGGGCTATCCATAAGAACAGCCTCAGGAATGAGAAGCTTTTTGTGCCAGTAAACTGTGCAGCTATACCTGAGGACCTTTTAGAGAGCGAGTTATTCGGTTACCAGAAAGGTTCTTTTACCGGAGCATTGGTGGATAAAATAGGAAAATTTGAGCATGCTGATGGAGGAACAATCTTTCTTGATGAGGTTGGAGATTTGAAATTAGAACTCCAGGCAAAGCTATTGAGGGTACTGCAAGAAAAGCGCATTGACAAGATAGGAGGGACTGACCCCATTGAGGTAAATGTCAGAGTGATTGCAGCCACCAATCAAAATTTAAGAGAGTTGATTGAAAAGGGAATGTTTAGGGAGGACCTGTATTACAGGCTGAGTGTAATACCTGTCAGAATCCCGCCCCTTCGCGAGCGGAGAGAGGATATTCCTCTTTTGATAGAGTATTTCCTTAAAGATTTTAATGCAGCTTCTGTTGTAAGATTCAGTCCTGAAGCGATGAAGATCATGCAGGACTATTACTGGAGAGGAAATGTAAGAGAGCTGCGAAACGTAATAGAGAGGGTTTTGGTGCTTCGCAAAGGCGAAGTAATAGTATCTGATGATTTACCTGAAGAGGTCAGGTCTAATTTGCCAAAACCGATCGACCTGATCCTTGAGATTCCTGAGGACGGGGTTTCTTTAGATGATGTTGAGAAAGAGCTATTGTTAAAGGCCCTTGAAAAGAACAATTGGAATCAAACCAAAACTGCCAAATTTTTAAAAATAACAAGAGCTACTTTGATTTATAGAATGGAGAAATACGATATCAGAAAGTTATGAGTAACAAGTGACGAGGCTTGCGTCTTTCTACTTCTAACTGCAAACTGACAGGCGAGACCTGCCTGCCGGCAGGCAGGTCTCGCCTGTCCTGCTGTTAAGTAATTTCTGTCCACTTTTCATTACTAAAAAATTTTCAGACTCAAAGAACTTCCCTGACTCCCTTAAAACTTTTCCTGTGTATTGGGCAGGTACCAAACTCAATGATTTTTTCTAAATGGAGCCGCGTAGAATAACCCTTATGTTTATTAAAACCATAGTGAGGATATAAGAGATGCATTTCATCCATAATATGGTCCCTGGTTACCTTGGCCAAAATTGATGCAGCTGCAATCGAAAAGCTTCGGCTGTCACCTTTTATAATCAAATTCTGTTCGATTTTAATGTCCAGGGGAGTGATACCATCGATAAGCAGATAGTCAGGTATGGGGTTTAAGCTTAATACAGCTTTTTGCATTGCCATAGTCGCTGCTTTTAAAATATTTGTTTGGTCTATGGTTTTTTCACTGACTATACCTATTCCATAAGATAAAGCAGAGAGGATAATTTGATTATAAAGAGTTTCTCTTTTTCTTGGGGAAAGTTTTTTCGAATCATCAACTTCGTTCAAATCTGCGGGCATTTTCTCTAAAAAGGAAGTATGGGGAGATGGGAAGATTACTGCTGCAGCAACCACAGGACCTGCCAGCGGTCCTCTGCCTGCTTCATCTACCCCGGCAACACAAGAGAAGCCTTTTTTATATGCTTCTGTCTCGAAACTAAACATCGCTTTTCTTAAAGCCTTTTTCTTTGAGTTTTGCCGCTTTGCCGGTTTTTCCCCTTAGATAATACAGTTTAGCCCTTCTGACCACTCCTCGTTTAGTTACTACGATCTTTTTTAGCAAGGGAGAATGAAGAGGAAAAATTCTTTCAACGCCGATTCCGTTTGAAATTTTTCTTACGGTAAAAGTTGAGCTTATACCGCTGGATTTCCTTTTCAAGACAGTTCCTTCAAAAATTTGTCTTCTCTCTTTATCTCCTTCAACTACCTGAAAATATACTTTGACAGTATCACCAGGCCCGAATTCAGGGAGGTCAGATTTTACCTCTTCCTTCTTGGTTTCCTCAATAGTTTCCATTTCTTCCTCCAGTCCGGATTTGACTGCTCAAGGCTGCAACAGACTAACTTTTATACTCGATTGCCTTAAGCAAGTTTGTTTTGTAATTTATATTTAAAATCTTTTTTCTAAAAAGTTTTGAGAATATAAAGCAGGTTAAATTCTTAGTCAACTATTAACTGTTTATTCTTAGATAATTCTTCCTTTATTTCATCAAGATATTTTTTATCTTTTTCACTAAGCTCTGCATTCTCAAGTAATTCGGGTCTTCGGAGATAGGTCCTTTTCAGTGCCTGATACCTCTGCCAGCAGGATATTTCTGAATGATTTCCTGAAAGCAGGATTTCAGGAACTTTTTTTCCTTCGTAAACAGGCGGCCTTGTATAAATAGGATAACTCAGAAGCCCTGAGTAGAAGGAGTCAGTTTGTGCCGAACCGTCACATCCAAGAACTTCCGGAATCATCCTTGAAACAGTATCGATGACCACCATTGCAGCTAATTCTCCTCCGGTCACAACATAGTCTCCGATAGAGATTTCCTCATCAACCAGGGATTCTCTTACCCTTTCATCTATTCCTTTATACCTTCCGCAAATCAATATGAGGTTTTTATGCTGTGAAAGCTCTTTTGCAATGTTTTGATTAAAGAGCCTGCCGTCAGGAGTCAGATAAACCACCAGAGACTTTTCCTGACAGGAAGTTTTTAGATTTTTTATGCATTTAAAAAGAGGTTCAGGCTTCATTACCATCCCCGGGTCTCCGCCATAGGGGTAGTCATCTGTAACTTTATGCGGAGAGTCAGCATAATTTCTTAAATCTATTATATTAAACCTTATAATTTCAGAATCTAAGGCTTTTTTTAAAATACTCTGGTTAAAATAAGATTCAAACATTCTGGGAAATATAGTGACTACTTGAAAAAGCATACGCCCTAAAGACCTTCGAGAAGATTTATAATGATCTTTTTACCTTCTATATCTACTTTTTTTATTACATTTTTAATCGCAGGTATGAGCTTTTCGCCCTCCTCGCTTCTTATTACGAATACATCGTTGCTTCCGGTAGAAAACAGATTTTCCAGCTTGCCTATATTTTCTCCTTTTAGAGTAATTACATCCGCCCCGATCAGATCTGAGATGAAGTAATGGTCCTCAGGCAATTTTATCCTTTCGCTTTGGGGTATCATGATTAAACCCTTCAGGAGTTCTCCTGCCTCTTTCCCTGACTCAACTCCATCAAACTTTATTACTACTTTCCCTTTGTAACTCATTACTTTTTTAATATTTTTTTTTATAATGGTACCATCAGCTTTTTTAATGGATACTTCCTGCAAAAGGGAAAATCTGTCAATGTCATCTGTCAGAGGCAAAATGGTTAATTCCCCTTTAGCTCCTCTGACTTTCAGGATTTTACCTATCGTTACCATTTCTTCTTGTCTGATCATTCAATAATCTCTAAGACAACTCTTTTTTTCTTTTTTACAGCAGCTGCGTTAAGAAGAGTCCTCATTGCCTTTACAGTCCTTCCCTTCCGGCCTATAATTTTTCCCAAGTCTTCAGGAGCAACTCTGAGTTCGATTACTGTTGTCCTTCCTTCCCCTAATTCTTTTACTTCAATTTTTTCCGGGTTGTCAACCAGGGCCTGGGCAAGGAAATTTACAAAATCTTTCATGGCTGTTCACCTTTTAATCAAAAGAATTCCTCGATGCGTTGCATCGGGGTAAAAATAATCTTAACGGCCGTCATTCCCGCGAAAGCGGGAATCCAGACGTCGTCCTCGTGAAAACGGGGAACCAGAATACAATAATCTGGATTCCGCATTCCCCACTTTCGTGAGGACAGGCTTGTGCGGAATCCAGACCTGTTCCCGAACAGTTCTGGAAAAAGATATTTCTATATTCTTTTTTAGCCTTATTCTGAAATCTCTTTAAGAGTTTTCACCAGATTCTTTTTTTACTTTGGATCCGGTTTTGAATTTTCCCCAAAGGCCTGTTTTTTTTAAAAGACTTTTAACTGTGTCACTTGGCTGAGCACCTTTACTGAGCCAGTCCAATACTCTCTCTTCTTTTACCATGAAATTTTCATCTTGTTTTTTAGGATCATATACTCCTAATATTTCGAGAAACCTGCCGTCTCTTGGTTTTCTTGAATTGGCCGCAACTACTCTGTATGCCGGTTTTTTCTTGGCTCCGGTTCTTGTAAGCCTTAGTACTACTGGCATTAAATCACCTCCTTATAAATATTATGGTTATTTGGGTAAAACTTGAGTTCGCCCAGCCGGGAAGACCCAGGCTCTATCCCTCCATATTTACTTAAATAGGACAGATACGAGGTTTGCCTTGCTTGAGCAACTTACTAATCAATAAACTAAACATTTTATTTTATAATAAAAAAAAAAGATGTCAAGCCTTATGGCAATGACGCTTCGTTGGAGGGGATAGAATCTCCCAGGGCATTGTAGGCTTTTACCTGGTAGATATAAGTTGTATTCGGGCTTACGAGTTTATCATCATATTCTTCGATATTAGACCCTATAACATTTGCTATCACAATAAAACTGGTATCGGTTGTTCTTTTCCGCTCAACCTTAAAACCTGTTGCGTTATCAATACCTGCATCAGACCATGCAAGATGGTTTTGTGTAGCTGATACAGATGTAACAGTAAGGCTAGCCGGGGGATTTGGCTTATTAAAAGTAATGGTTTTATTAGCACTATCAGAAGTAGAAGTTCCTATGTCATTGAAAGCACTTATTTCATATTTATAGGTGGTTGCCGAAATTAAATCCTGGTCACTGTATGTTGCAGTATTTGCAGCAACCGGGATTTCTACTGAGGACGTTTCAATACCGTCAACTATTATACTTCTGATAATGCTGAAACCGGTTTCATCATTGCTTTTATCTTCCCATGATAAGTCTATCTGGTCTATTCCTTCTGTACTTTTAGCAACAGTAGCCGTAAGGTTTTCAGGTGCAGTTGGTTTAAAATTTGATATATCAAAATTAAAAGTTGTTGAAGGATTACCTGAGGAACTCCCTATGCCATTCTCGGCGCTTACTTCATATGTGTAGGTATTTCCAAAAGTTACATCCGTGTCAATATAATTGCTTACGTTTTCTACTTCAGCTATCTTATTGCCATCTCTGGTGATTATAAATTTTGTTTCGTTGTTGTTTGCAGGATTATCCCATGACAGTTCTATCCCCCGCGGGTTTTTACTGTCAGCAGGCTTGAGGTTGGTTGGGGCAGCAGGTACTGAAATTCTAATTCCTACTACATTAGAATAGTCAGAGTTGCCGGCTTCGTTAAAAGCTTTGACTTTATAAGTGTACTTTTTACCGCTTGTAAAAACCCCGACATCGCTTGCCGTTACAGTTTCGTTCTCACCCGGAGATAGGTCAACTTTTTTAACCATTTTAAAATTTCCGCTTGAAGTTTTTTTGAAGATTTTAAAACCGTCTTCGTCAGTACTATTGTCTTTAAATGTGAGAGAAATCTGTGACGCAGATTCAACACTTGCTTTAAGACTGCTCGGTGCAACAGGCGGGCTTGGAGTTTCCTCCTCCCAATTAATAATCTTTATTACACTACCTACTGTATCGAAATTCACATTTGTTTGAAAAAGGAAATTCCGTTGATCTCCCGGCAGCATGGCAAATGGTCTCTGCCTGTCATTTATAAGGATAGTATCGCCGAGATTTGCCTCACCAAGGAAAGCTATAAGACCGGCCTTGTTTTTAACT
>MGDB01000009.1:4458-13050 GCA_001790645.1 Candidatus Schekmanbacteria bacterium GWA2_38_11 | reverse complement strand
GAGATCACACCCTGCATTTTCTTTCACACGATTAACTTAGCCCTCAAACGAAACGGGCATTACCTGCTTGCCGACAGATAACCGGAAAACACATTACGATTCGTTTAATGTATTGCCATCAGAAAGGACAAAGTCAAGAATAATTTTTTCAATGCGGGATTACAAAAGAAAGCAGAAACACTGGCTATTGAGTTGCCTGAGTTTGTAGCGGTTAATTTCTTATTCTTGATTACTTTTTTGATTCAGGACCAAAAGAAAGCCCCTCATTGCTTGGAGTTAGGCAGGAGTTAAAGATTGTTTTAAAAGGGTATTAAAAGTATCTAAAAACAACAAGCCTACCCCGGAAGGGATAGGCTTGTTAATGAATAACCTACTTTATATACTTACTCTCTTACTCTTCAGGCTCCCGTGGATACGGAGGCTTGTAGGGATTAGAGATATTGTGCACCTTTTCAACAGCAAAGTCTGCATCAGGACCATGGCACACCTTGCATGTTTCTACCTCATCACCGCCGTACGGATCGTCCGGTGTCGGATCATAAGTCATCAGTTTACCATGAGCTTTCGCGTCATCGCTGTCGTGGCATGCAAGACAGGCTAAACGGGACGGCTCTGTCTTCCAAGTCCCTGTCGTATCGGAGCTGTGGCATTTTGTGCAGTTCCTGATATCCTGAGGGAAGATCACGCCCTTGAAATAATCCGCATTCGCATATATCTCATACGAACGTTCAAGGTACGCACCGCGGTGAACACCATGGACTCTCCTGGCAATAGGTACGGCACCAAAGCCGCTCCAGCCGCTCGTTGAAGTCCCGCCCTGCCCCACAAATCCTTCGCCTTTATTGTAATGACCATAATCGTGACATGCCTTACAGTATTCGGGATCAAACTGTGCAGGATGTATGTTGTTCTCGTATAAGTGCATGACAGAGGTGCCATGGCAATCTGTACAGTTGGTGGCAATCCTCTTCTCTACTGTTTCAGTACCGACCTGGAATGTCGTGAAACCCAAGCCAGAGTTATTTTCGAAACCTGTGAACTTGCTGGCGTTCGTCGTTGTGTCTCTTGCCGGATTGCAATAGACAAGCACGTTATAAGTTCCAGGGGTCAGATCTGCAAACTTACCCGGCAACTTATACGCAATACTCCCGGCGCTTTTGGTTATGGCCGTATCAGTTGTGCTGCGGAGGTTATTAGCCATAGTAGAAACCGCTGCTTCTTTGATGAGCGGTTCCATCGTAACACCAATTCCTCCCGTGTTATTTGGCGAAGTCGTAGTTACGCTCTTCCAGTCCATTATCGTATTGACGGTGCTGTTGTAGATAGCGATAATTGAAGTTGAGCCCTTGTTCTTGCTCGTGATAGTGACCTTATTACTATCTGAGCTGGATTTTGCAACTGTTACACCTGAACCAAGAGCGGTTTGCAGCCAGGTTACAACCTCATCCGGTGTCTTCGCCCCTTCAGGAGCATCCAATTCCTGAACAGCACCACCGTTAACAGCAATCTTAAGCTTGTCGCCTGAGGCAAATGTCCATACTGCCGGTGAACCACTCGCCGCAATGGCATTAGTCACAGAAGCGGATGCTTTAGAATTTAAATCAATGGCTGCCTGGGTCAGCACGGGTTTCGAGCGTTCGCGTGGACCATAGACATATAGATTGGCGGCTGCAAAGTTAGTGCTATTTACAGCTGTGTGATCAGTTAGAGCGTTACCTGAATCGTCCTTGATGGTGACTGTTACAGTCACACCGGTTGAGTCATCGGCAGAGGTATAGTAGTTGCCGTTGAGAGGTGGTGTCATGCTGATATCAATAGAATTTAGCGATGGCTCATCAACCTCATGAGCTACAGCAATAGGCTTTATGCCGCCTGTATCTGCAGGGTGGCAGGAAGAGCATCCCGAGTCGTCAAGCTGTTGACCCCCAGGATGTAGCTCGCCTCCTGCAGGCAAAAGTGCCGGGTCGCCAAACCAGATATTGTCATGGCAGGCGCCGCAGGCAAGACGTGAAGGTGTGGTTTTCCAGCGGTCATCCACATGGCACACAGTGCAGTTCTTTACACCCGAAATCTCAGTCCAAGTTGCGGGTGTGGTTATTGGGAAGTTTTTTTCACCCCTTACACCGTAAGGAAAGACCACCTCAAGATAGTTTTTGAAAATACCTGTTGTCTCATCAATATCAAGAGGGTTCTTTAACTCCTCTCCCATATGAACACCATGTACCCGTTTTACAATTTGGTCTGGAATTCGCACGTTTGAGTCGTTGGGATCGCGGTATGCTGCATAGCCTTCATTGTTGTGGCAGGCCTTGCAAGTTCTCACTGCCCATGAATCAAGTGCAGGGTTTCCGTTTGCATTGGTTCCGGAAGGATCTACGTGATGAAAATAATATTTTCCACTATCAGCGCCCAAATGGCAGGAAGCACATTTTTCCTTCTCCACTATCTGAGTTTCCACAGTATCTGTTCCAATCTGGAAGTCTGTAAGCGGCATAGACTGCTTTAAGGGGTCATCTTTCATAACAACCCACAGGGCAGCTGTGTATGTTCCTGCTTCCTCATCTGTGATTGGCTGGAGCGTATAGGTCAGAATATTATCATTAACCTGAACATTTGTATCTGTAAGGAGGTTAATATAATGATGAGGTGTCTGGGTTCGGTCTGTGGATGCATTGAGGAGCTTAACTGCTGTTACAGTCTTGGCCGTTTCCTGTGGACCATAAACATACAAACTTAGTGACGAATAATCACTGCGGCTGTTCTGGTCAGGCAGAGAAATGGTTATTACAGGCTTTTCGCCTGCAGCAAAGTATGTCCCGCTTGCCGGGTTTGATATAGCTACGGACTCTTCAGTAACAGGAATTACAACCTTTGCTCCAGTAAATGTGGCGGTCTCTGTTATCTTTTTTCCAAAAGTAATAGGCTTTGATGAAGGGGTAAAGCTGTACCCATCTTTTGTGGGAGTAATAGTGTAAGTTCCTGCTATAAGTTTTCTGAACAGAACCTTGCCATTCTTCTTTGTAGTTAAGGGATTTACCTGAACGCTATTTGTCACTGCAACTGTAACGCCGGTTCTCACGGCTGGATCAGAGCTTATTATCTTGACAGCGATGTTATATTTCTTTACTCTTGCGTTTGCATCATTTCCTGCAAAGAAAACTGAAGAAAGTGTAAAAAAGAAAATAACTAAAGGAATCACCCATTTGCCACCTAAGGCATGTTTCAATTTCCGAACCATTGCCACCCTCCTATTTTAAAATGGTTTAGATTTGCAGTTTAATTAAATTAAAGAACTGCTATATGTAAGCGGATAATGACAAGCAATTTCTATGCCATTTTATAAATTTAAAACATATCTTTGATTTTATTGACTTTTTATTTTTTAGGTAAGAAGAATAAGTGACTTTTTGTCATATTGTAATGAAAATATGACAAAAAGCATTAAGTTTTTTCCTGTTTTTCCCAAACTTACCTTGAATCTCTATTTTTTATTAATTTCCTACGCATTTTCAAAGAGTTATCTGAGATTGGTAAACAACAGAGAAAAGACTGAAAAATTTGAAGTTGATATGGATTAAAGAGAGTTGCTTTTTTAATTCTTACTCCGCATCTTACTCCATAAGCCAGTTTTTACCTGCAAAAATATTTACTTTTAAAGGCACATTTAATTCCAATACAGTTTCCATTTCATTTTTTATTAAATTTTTTAAGTTCTCCACTTCTTTTTCAGGAACTTCAAATACAAGCTCATCATGGACCTGGAGGATTATATTTGCCTGGGAGTTAATTTTCTTTAGCCTTTCATAAATCTTTATCATAGCAACCTTTATAGCATCAGCAGCAGTTCCCTGAATAACTGTATTTACTGCGGTCCTTCTTCCCAGGTTATATATATTCCGGTCTCTTGACTTTAACTCGGGTATATATCTCCGTCTGTTGAGAAGGGTTTTTACATACCCATTTTCCTCTGCATATTTTACAGTGTCTTCAATAAAGCTTGAGACCCCTTTGTGTCTTTCAAAGTAATTATCAATATATTTCTTAGCATTTTTCTGGGAGATCCCAAGATCTCTGCTAAGTGTGAAAGAACTTATCCCGTAAATTATCCCGAAATTTACAGTTTTTGCAATATTCCTCATTTGCTCTGAAATCAGATCAGGTTCTAACCCAAAAATTTCTGATGCTGTTCTGATGTGGATATCCTGGTTTTGCCTGAAAGCCTCAACAAGGAGTTCATCTCCTGACATATGGGCAAGGATTCTTAGTTCTATCTGTGAATAGTCAGCACAAAGGAGCATATAACCCGGCTCAGTTATAAAGGCTTCTCTTATTTTTTTACCGTATTCTGTCTTTATAGGGATATTCTGGAGATTTGGGTTGCTGCTTGAGAGCCTTCCTGTCGCAGTTACAGCCTGATTATAAGAGGTGTGAATTCTACCTGTTTTTTCGTTTATCATTCGGGGGAGGGCATCAACATAGGTTGATTTTAGCTTTGAAATGTGCCGGTAATTTAAAACCTGTCTTGGGAGTTCGTTATCAATTGCAAGCTCTTCTAAGACTCCTAAATCGGTAGAGTAGCCTGACTTGGTTTTTTTAGCAGGAGGAAGTTTCATTTCTTTAAACAATATCTCACCAAGTTGCTGCGAGGAATTTATATTGAATTCTCTACCTGCTAAGGAATAAATTTTTTCAATTAGTTCCTTTAATTCATCATCTAATTTTTTAGAAAGTTCCTTAAGTAACTTTTCATTAACTTTAACCCCCTTCATTTCCATGGCTACAAGAACTTCGAGAAGAGGCATTTCCACATTTACAAAGAGGTCTTTTAAATCAAGTTCTTCCAGTTTATTGTCAAAGATCCTTGACAGTTTTAAAGCGACATCAGAGTCTTCACATGAGTATGTGCAAGCCTTTTCTATTTCTACACTGGCAAAGGAAGACCCTTTTGGCAATGTTGAAGTGACTTCAGAATAAGATATCATTTTACTTCCAATATATTCTAACGAGAGGTCATCGAGATTGTGCCTTTGTCGGGAAGGGTTGATAAGATAAGATGCTAACATTGTATCAAAGGATATTCCCTTCAGGTCTATTCCCTCTTTTTTCAGGATAATATTGTCATATTTAATATTCTGCCCGATCTTTTTTATTCCCTGATCTTCCAATACAGGTTTTAGACTATTTAAAACTGTTTTTTTAGGAATCTGTTCAGGACAATTTTCATAATTGTGGGCTACAGGTATGTAGTAACTATATCCTGGGTTAATACAGAAGGAGAGTCCAACTAAATCTGCTTCCATTGGTTCAAGGCTGGTTGTTTCTGTATCAAAGGCAAATTCCCTGGTCTCTTTTAAGCTTTCTGTTAGTTTCAAAAGCTCGACTTCAGATAATATAACTTTGTATTCTTTATCTTCGTAACTTCCCTTTTCTGTAAACTCTTTGAGCAAATTCCTGAACTCAAGTTCTGCAAAGAGGTTTACAAGTTCCTGGGTGTAAGGTTCTCTGAGTTTAAATGATTCTATATCAGCTTCTAAAGAGACATCCCTTCTGATGGTGGCAAGCCGCTTGCTTAAACGTGCCTGTTCTGCATGGGCTTCAATCTTCTCACGCAAAGAATTCTTTTTTACAGCTTTTATATTTTCAAAGAGGTTTTCAAGACTTGAGAATTCCTGAATTAACTTTGCCCCGGTTTTGGGGCCTATGCCCGGAACTCCAGGAATATTATCTGATGGGTCTCCTGCCAGTCCCATGACATCCACTACTTTATCAGGTGAAACTCCAAATTTTTTCTTTACCTCCTCTATGCCTGTCCTTTTGTCAGTCATAGTGTCAAATATATCTAATTTGTCCCCTACAAGCTGCATCAGGTCCTTATCTCCGCTTACAATAGTGACATTGAAACCAGAATTTATTGCCTTAAGGGAAACTGTCCCAATGATGTCATCTGCCTCAAATCCCGGCGTTTCAAGGAGAGGGATATTTAACAGTTCAACTATTTTTTTGATGTATGGGATCTGAGGGATTAAATTCTCAGGCATGGGCGGGCGCTTTGCCTTGTATTCCTTATATTCTTCCTGCCTGAAGGTTTTCTCTTTTCTGTCAAAGGCAAAGGCTAAATATTCGGGGTTATGCTCTTTTATGAGCTTCCTCACCATATTGGTGAAAGAAAGGATGGCATTGGTTGGGAGCCCTTTGGAGTTAGATAAATAAGGAGTAGCATAAAAGGCCCTGTAGATATAGTTAGAGCCATCAATTAAAAATAAATGCTTTCCCAATAATTATTTCCCGATTTTTCTTTCCATCATCATCTCTCCGGCCTTTCCCATGAAACTATTATTACTGGTGGTCTCACCTTTTCCCGGCATTGGGGTTACTTCAGTGGGATACTCTTTAAACTTTATATCTACTGTTGAATTCTCGCCCTCTTTTACAGTGACAGAATAAAAATTGCTTGATAACCAGAAGCCCTGGTTTATGGCAGTTATCTGATAGTCACCTTCCGGGACAGAAAGCATCGAATAGTTTCCATCTTTATCAGAGACCGTATATCCATAAAAATTATCATTGTAGATATCGATGATGGCGCCAAAAACCGGCTCTTCTTTGGGATTCTTTACAGTCCCGCTCACAGTTCCTGTTTTTAGTGGTTTAAGAGAAAAATCTATTATTTCTGTATCGCCGACTTCAAGTTCCGGGTACTGTGCATCCGGGTGCGCAAAACCGCTTTTTGCTTCAAGGTCAACATAAATTGTGTAGGAACCTACAGGCAGATTTTCAAAAGTATAGTTTCCATTACTGTCAGTAACCGCCTGGTTTAAAGTATCTTCCATATAATAGTTTGGAAAGAAAAGGCTTGCGAAATTTCCTGTAAGTTTTTCCCCCTCCGGGATTTTATGCTTCCTGTGCTTCCTGTCACTCTTTGCTTTCTTTTTCTTAATCTGCGAAGGGTTAACCTTCTGCACATCAAGCCCCTCCTCATTCTTTACTATGGCCATATTTCCCATACCATCTGACTTCATCATTTCTGTCATCATGCCAGGGAAGTAATAATTTGGAAAGGCTGATACATCTACTCCTGCAACAGGGGTTTCAGTTTCTGCATTTTTAACAGTTCCTTTTATAGTTCCGGTTTCAACAGGTGTAAGTTTTATTGTCTGTTCTGTTACTTTTCCGGTTGTTACTTCAATATCCTCTTTTGCATCTTCATACCTTCGGGCACTTGCTGATAGAGTTCCGCTGCCGGGGATAACATTTTCGATGCTGAAATTTCCTTCCTCGTCTGTAAGGGCATAGTAAAAACCAAAGCCCATGTTATCTGTTCCAGAGGTATAAAAAACATTTGCATTTGCTATTGGTTTCCCTGCGTCATCAGTTACAACCCCTTCTATTTCTCCGGATGGGCCAATATAAAGAGAGTTAGAGGAGCCCTGAGCAAAGACTGAACTTAAAATAAGAAATCCGAACAGGACAAAAATACGCAAAGTTTTTATGTAATTTGAATTACTCATTTTAATTCCCTCCTAAAAGATTTTTATGCAGTGATTTCTTTGTATTAATAATATAATGCTTCAGACAAAAGAGTCAACTCAAAAATTAATTTTGAAAAGCAGATGATTTTTCAATATTTTTTTGAAAATTCAGATAGCCCAAGTGCAACAAGGGTTAAGGCACTAATAAAGATACAGGTTTTTAGCAGACCAAGAATCGGAACAAAAATTACACCTGTCAGAAGGGCTGAAAAAAATGCTCCGAGATGATCAGCACTTTCAATAATACTGGCGGTTTTTCCTAAATCGCCGGATGCCTTGAGATAAACTTTAGAAGAGGCAGGAAAAGATGCTCCTGTTAAAAATCCTGCAATAAAAAGAAGAGAAGAGAAAGCAAGTTCTGTTGGTGCTGAACTTTTCAGATGAAGCCTGGAAAAAAATTCTATAAGGGATGGAAGGGCGAGTGAAAATATCAGGATAAAGATTAAATTCACAGAAAGAAGCTTCTCCGTTTTAAACCTTTTTATTTCTTTTGCCTCTAGTCTTTTCATAAAGTATCCACCAACTGCAAGACCAAACATAAAGGTTGCTACAATAAGCCCGATTTTCTGATAGACATAACCAAAGATGTTCTGGAAAGCAAAGATCAGAATTATGCTGAATGCCATCCCAGCAAATCCAGCACAAAAAATCGCAAAGGCAGAGTTAAATTTTACTGCACTTTCTTTATCCCTTTTTGAAACAAAAATATAAACCACTCTCAGGAGAAAGAACATTAACAAGGGCATTAAATACCAGACGAACCCAATTTTGCCTAAGAACTTTACATAATCAGCAAATTGAAATCCTGATAATCTCTTCCACCCGGAGAGTCTGTCCCAGAGAATGAGGCTATAGAAATATGTTACAGGCTTTTCGTCTATATTTACCGGTATATCTTTAAGCCGAGAAAGTCTATTTTTGACAAACTCAACTCTGTCCTTTGGTAAAAGAAGATCAAAGTGAAAGGGAGTAAAGTAATCTGAATGAATATTTTTAGAAATAAACCTGGATGCTAAGATTTTTGTATCAAATGTTATAGAATCTTTGTTGTCAGAAGCAAAAA
>MGDB01000009.1:0-4384 GCA_001790645.1 Candidatus Schekmanbacteria bacterium GWA2_38_11 | reverse complement strand
TAGCTTGATATTTCCTCTCCAAAATAATTTACTTCAGAGGTTATAGAAGTAACAACTACTCCTCCGGGGTTTAAATCTCTTTTTAAATCAGCAAAGAATTCTTTTGTATAGAACCGGTTGATCATTGCTGTGGTTGGGTCGGGAAGGTTTAAGATTATAAGATCATAAGTCCCCTTTCTGTTTTTAACAAAATACCTTGCATCAACGGGAAAGATTGACAGCCTTTTATCCTGGAGCGACTCCTTGTCCTCTTTTGGCAGAAATTTCTTTACTGATTCTATTTCTGTAAAATCAAGTTCAAGATAGTCAAGGGTTTCAATTTTATATTTAAGGATATTTTTAATTACCCCGGTTATACCCCCTCCAATCAGGAGAATTCTCTTTGGGTCAGGGTGCTCTGTCATGGCAAAATGAGCAAAAGTAGCGTGCTGATATTCATCCGGGAATGAGGAGGTATACTGGCCATTCAAAAACAGATTGTATTGATTTTTTGATTTGCCAATCGCAATGTTTTGGTACTTTGAGTCTTTTGAAGATAAAAGTTCCATATCTTTGGTAAAAGAATTCCACCGTTTCAATATTGCAAAATCTTCTATTTTATTAATAAAGCCTGACTTTAAGCTTAGAAAGAATCCAAAGCACATGAGAATGCAGATAGAAATAGTAAAAAGCCGGAATGGATTTTTGAAAAAATTGAAAGAAAGCACGGCAAGGATTACAAAGGCAATAAGATTAATTATTGCAATGATGGTAAAAGGAGAAAAATAAGGTACAAAAAGGAATGTAAAGAGCAGCCCCCCTATGATGCTTCCCAAAGCCTCAAAAATATAAACATTGGCAATTTGCTCCGAAGGAGCTACTTCATCCTTTGCTTTCGCAAGACAGATTATGGGAAAAGAAAACCCTATAAAAGCACTTCCAGGAGCAACAGCAAGGAATATAAAAGGGACGATTTTTAAAAAAGGCATATATTCTTCCGGAGGAATTTCAAAAATAATCCTGCTTATTCTGATAAAAAATATTAATCCCCAGAAAATGAACGTTAATGAAATTATAAGAAAGAAGAATAGTTTTAAAGGATTTGAAACCCTTGAATAGACCTTGCTCGCACCATAGGCACCGGCAGAAACTCCAAAGAGCCAAAATCCGAAAATTAACCCGATGCATAGTTCATTCCCGTAACAGATTACAAGAATCTCTCTTATATAGGTTACCTGCATTATAAGAGCATAGAAGCCAACAAAGGTAATGGTTAACAGGAGAGTTATTCTTTGTCTTGGCATAGCTTTAGCTCATCATCAGTTATTGATAATGTCAAATGACAAAACTCAAAATTCAAAATAAGCTCAAAGCACAAAAAAAGTTGAGGAACTAAGGAAGTGAAGAGTTTAATTCTTAAAATCCTCAACTTTGAAACTCCATAATTTTTTTGTCATTTGTATTTTGACATTTGAAATTTTTACTTTTTACAAATGGGTAAACAACGATATGCAGTGCTCACCAAAACATTTCGCTTCGGAAAGCTCACTGGAGAGTTTGTATAAATTATTTAGTATATCATCAAATCTATCTTTAAGGATATTACCTATTACAAGATTTCCACGGTGAAAGCACGGGATTAAATTTCCATCCGCGTTAAGTACAAATGCATTAGTCCCCATAGTACAATTTTTGGGTTTAGGGTTTTTCCCTTCATAGAGGTCATAAATCAGCTTAACGTAATCCTCTGTTCCCAAATCTTCTGCCCACTTGTTCAGTGTTTTTTTAATAATGCTCCACTCTCTCTCATCAGCTTTTCTGAGGCTTAGCTCTTTAAAGGATGGATTACTTTGAGGAATAAACGCAGGCTGAAAAATCTGTCCGATTGAAAGACTTTTTGAAAACTGATATATTTTCTCTATCTCTTCCAAATTCTTTTTAGTTACAGGAGTTGTCAGAGTAATTGGTATTGTTCTTATTGCAGATAATTTTTTGATAACCGGTATCAGGCTTTGGTTTTTTTGCTCTTTCAGGGAATGAAAATTAATAAGTAAAGCATTAACTCCGCTTTTCATTAGTTTTGGAATAATTTCATCATGTAAAAAATCTCCGTTGGTAATTAATAAATTCTGTAATCCCTTTTCTGAAGAAATTTTTATTACAGTAAATAGATCTTTCCGGATTAATGGTTCTCCCCCTGTAAAAATTACCTGTCTTAAGCCAAACTTTTTTAGGTAATCTAAGAAATTAGCTATCAGATCAACATTCAGTTTTTCTTCTACTCTTCTCTGGTATCCTGTTACATAAAAACAGAAAGGGCAGGACCTGTTACATTCAGTTGTTAGCACAATGAATAAGGTTTCCATAGTATCTTTTATCCATTACCATTCCAAAATGGCGAATGACATAAATATTTTGTAACCGATAGACGGGACATTCTTGTCCCGCTATGACAGGGTTAGAAAACCCCGTCTATCGAGATTAAAATATTGTACACTATTTAACTTGTTCTTTGATATAAACTCTACCAACAATGGTCAAATGAATAACCGCTTCATTATGCCCATCAATCCCAACAAGCTTATTTAACTCATCATCAAAAAA
This sequence comes from Candidatus Schekmanbacteria bacterium GWA2_38_11, assembly GCA_001790645.1. Taxonomy (GTDB): domain Bacteria; phylum Schekmanbacteria; class GWA2-38-11; order GWA2-38-11; family GWA2-38-11; genus GWA2-38-11. Next base: position 1,801 of record MGDB01000009.1, on the reverse strand, counting down.
GGCACCTATAGCTCTTACGCCTAATCCTAGTTTAGTAGCAACAAGATAGATATTCTCTCCCATTTTTCCAGAAGCTAAAAGTATATGCCTGTATTCCCTATCGCCGCATACTTTTATTGCTTGCTCTATTAATCCTACTTTTATGAACACAACACTTGCATTTTTAACAATATCCTGTCTTAAACAGGACTTCCAGATTGTTCCCCGCAAATCAATCTTTTTCATTTGTTCGATGGCATGGCTTTCAGGATCATAATGATAAACACCTCTGTCCAAGCCCTGTACATTGTTTACGATTAAGAATAAATTAAGCAGACGCGAGTTTAAAAACTTGTAATCAATTTCTCTTTTTAATTCAAAGCAAAAATATAATATTTCAGAGAGCTCTGTTTTAGATATGGGAAGATTACTTAAATCTTTAGCCGATCTTCTCTTTAAGAGAATATCTTCAATTTTATTACTGCTATCTTGAAACTTTTTTGTAAGCTCTATCCTTTTCTCTATATTATAAGGCTTGCGCAGTACTCTATCTGTCTTTGGTTTGTAAATTATCTCCTTACTATTCTCATGATATTTCTCAGAAATAGACATGTCATCTCTAATTTTTGGAATAGAGAAATCTTCTTTTCCTTCTTGCGGGGTTAGAAAACCCCGCCTATCGATAGGAGGGACATTCTTGTCCCCTTCTTCACTATTTCTCCCAACAGCTACCAATGCAACAGATGCTTCTTTTATTCCATCAAGCCCCAATAATTCATTAACTTTGTCATCTGAGAAATCTATGTATGCCTTTGCACTTAGCCCCATTGAAGTAGCTTCCAGTGTCAGATTTGCAATAACATAGCCAGTATCAATTAGAGAATATCTATAGCCCCTTTCGTAATATTTCCACTTGCTTCTGTAAAAAATATCAGTGAAAATAAAGATAAGATTTGATTTTGTACCAATGTTATCATCAAGACAGCAAGCTCTGAGATCTTTTATAAAATCACCTTTTTTAACTAACTGGAGTATATGTTCTTTAGCAAGATAGTTATAAATCCCGTTCTCTAAATCTTTTACATTACTAACAACTAAATATATTTCAGTGGGATAGAGAGCACCTGCAGAGGGAGCTGTTCTTAAATATAGGGGTCCATCCAGCGTTTTGATAACTCCTGAAACACCGTAAGTGAAATAGAGAAGCCTTGAGAGATCATTTAAAGACAAAGGCTCTGAAGGAGAAAAACTTTCCGCCTCAATAGATAGTTTTATAGCTTTTCCCAGATTAAGACCTTTCCATGATTCTAAATGCTTTTCCAGAGATATTTTTTTAGCCGCAGGGTATATTTTTGAAACATCAGGTTTGTTAAACCAATCAGGTTTCCAGGAAGTAAGTATATTGAGATAACTAAGTTTTGAAGATTGATGATATTCAAAAGCAAAATATTTTTTCTGATATTTCTTTTTTGTTATGTTTTCTTTATTTTCAAGAGCGCTTTTTATCCCCATAGAATATTCATTTTTAAAAAAAAGGAAAGTGATTGACATTAAGATAAAAATTGTAAAAAGGAAACATAGCAAAATATCTATTTTAATCTCTCTCTTCATTGTTAAGAATGGCAGAATCTATGATTTTTTCCTAAAAAGTTGATAGTAAAAGGATTCAAGGATTCAAGGGTTCAAGGAGTCAAGTGATTAAAAGGAACAGTTCAAACAGATTAAACCGCTTCTTGAACCCTTGTATCCTCGAATCCTTGTCCCCTTCAATTATTTTTATATTAAAATAAAAGCGTAAAGTACAGATTGGCAAGGAGATTTT
>MGDB01000008.1:10577-11642 GCA_001790645.1 Candidatus Schekmanbacteria bacterium GWA2_38_11 | reverse complement strand
CTCCGAGAGAATCAAAAATCAGCTTATTCCCCGGACCGGGAAGTGTCGTCTGGTAGAGGTCTATATTTTCTAAATCAAATTCCTTTGTCATAGTTATTTGAAAATTAGTTTTCAAAAAAGGGTGTGTGATTTTGATGTTACTGCTGTTTTTCACTTGATAATTTTCATCAGCAGGATCAAATGTGATACTTATGGTATCATCAGTCGTTATGGCATAGCTTCTGGCATATCTGATATCTGAGGCTATTCTTTTAGCAGCGCTTTCAATTTTATAATCAGAAAAAGCGTTATTAAATGTTGGTAAAGCAAGTGCTGCAAATATTGATAAAATACTTACAACAATAATAAGTTCTAAAAGTGTAAAACCCCTTTGAGTGAACAGTGAAGAGTGAATAGTGAATAGACCGATAGGCGGGACATTCTTGTCCCGCCAAGAAAATAGGTCAGGCATCTTGCCTGACCGTTTTCCGAGGCAAGATGCCTCGGCTATTCCCTCTATCGAACGAAAACCCCGTCTATCGGGATTGTAATGTGTTCTGACTTCTGGATTCTTTTTTGCACTCATTACTTGCCACTCATCACTCATCACTCATCACTCCCCATTACCATGTTTCATATGTTGAATAATTGGCAATTACCAGACCTGTCTTACAGCTTGCCCTCCATCCTTTTGTGGGAGAAGCCTCTGCTGTAAGAGCTGTGGTTTCTGTTCCGACTAAAACTCCTTTTTCTGTTCCTGAAGGAGAAATTGCTAAGATATTTGAAGGAATTCCCTGTTTTAAATAGGGACCAAATGGATAATTTGTTAGATCCAAGCTTGCAGATGTCCTGCCATCATTTTTAGAATATAGCGTTAATTGTTTAATAAATGAATCCTCTCTTTCCTGGGCTGTTGTGGTGTCAGTTCCGTCAGTATATTTTTTCTGCCCCGGGTAAATATAGCTATGCTGTTGGTAGTAAAGCTCAATAGCGCTTCTAAGGGAAGCGAGGTCAGATTTCAAAGTAGCCTCCTTTGAATCCTTTGTTGCATCTGTAAATTGTGGTATTCCCACAGCGGCTAAGATC
>MGDB01000008.1:0-10480 GCA_001790645.1 Candidatus Schekmanbacteria bacterium GWA2_38_11 | reverse complement strand
GTAGCCGCAACCTTTAGGTTGCGTCATATTCTCCGCAGGCTAAAGCCTGCGACTACCAGTTGAGTCTGAATAACTAAAGGTACACAGTTTAAACTACCCTGTACCAGCCTGTGACAGTAGCTCCGGGTTTTCCGGAGCCACCATCACAGAATAATTCTTCTTTACCAGGTTTCATATGAAGAATTATTTGTAATCAACTGGCCAGTTAGTGTAGCAAACTTCCATCCTGTAGTTGGAGATGCATCCGAAGTAATAGTAGTCGTAGCTGTAATATCAGCCGTTACTGTACTTACAGGATTGCCTGAAGCAGGCAGAGGATTCACTGGGAGCCCTGTCTTCAAATAAGGCCCGTAAGGGTAATTGACTTTATCCAAAGTTGCTGAAATCTTTCCATCCTTATTTGAATATTGGGTAAGCTGTTTAGTAAAAGCTGTTGCTGCTGCAGTAGCATTTGCAGGAGCGCCCACACCATCAGTCTCATCCACAGCGCCTGGATAATTGTTACCATGCTGGTGATAGTAACGCTCTATAGCATCCCTCATCATGCTGAGGTCCTGTTTCAATGATGCTTCTTTTGTATCCTTTGATGCATCAGTAAACTGCGGAATAGCCAGAGCTGCTAATATACCGAGCACGATTACCACTAACAATAGCTCGATCAGGGTAAACCCCTTTTTCTCATTTAACAATTTTTTCATTTATCTCACCTCCTTTCCTTTGGAATTAAGAGGGTCAACACAGAGATTGACCCCTACAAATTATCATTGTCCCCTTACTTCCCAACTGTTGATGACATCTTGAATATTGGAAGTATGATTGACATGGCAATAAATGCTATAATTGCTCCCACGCAAACAATCATTGCCGGTTCAATAAAGGTTGTAAGTTTTTTTATGTATCTTTCAGACTCTTCATCATAGAAATCAGCCATCCTCATCATGACTCTGCCTAATGCCCCTGATGCCTCTCCAGTTTTAACCATCTGCTTTATTGTGGCGGGGATTAGCGGGCTCTCATTAAATGGAGTAGAAATCCCTATTCCTCTCTTAATATTATCCATTACATCGTCTATGAAACTGGCGTATAGTCTGTTATCCATAGTAGCCCTCGTAACTTGTACCCCTTCGAGCAGTGGTATTCCTGCATCAAGCATAACCCCGATAATTCGCATTATTCTTCCGACATATATGTTCTGATAAAGTTTTCCTATTAACGGGGCTTTGATCTTAAACTTATCGAGAAGATAACCTCCTTTTTCCTGCTTTAGGAAATAATGAACGCCTCCTATAATCATAAGAATAAAAATCATAACAAGATACCAATAGCTCTTGAAGAAACCGGTAAGATTCAAAAGAATTCTTGTAGGCGCTGGAAGAAGACTTTCTTGCCCGTGGAATATTCCAACAAACCTCGGGAGAACAAAAGAGACCATGAAAATCACAACAGTAAAAGCAAATCCTATTAGTATCATGGGATATGTGGTGGCAGATTTTAGACTTGATATCATTTTTTCCCATTTTTCCTGAAAGACTGTAAGCCTCTTTAGCATCTCATTTAGGACTCCTCCAGTCTCTCCGGCTTTTATCATGCTGGCATAGACATTTGAAAAGACTTTGGGATGCTTTCCCATTGCATGAGAAAGCATTTTTCCCTCTTCTACATCAACAACGATTGTCTTAATTGCTTCTTTGAGTGTCTCATTTTCTGTCTGTTCATATAAGGCTTTAAGAGAAGGAACCAGGCCTGTCCCCATCTCTGTCATAACTTCAAGCTGGTTTGTGAAACAAATTATGTCCCTGAGTTTAACCCTTTTCTTGAATAGGTTAATTCCTTTTAATTTCCCGAAAATCTCTTTTATGTCAGGAAGATTTAGTGCTATTTCAGCCATATTGTTTTTACCTCAGCCAAATATAAAACCCGTAGGGACAAGGCTTTAGCCTTGTCCGAACTTTTGGGCAAACCTGAAGGTTTACCCCTACATTATGGGAATAAGGTCTAAGATATCTCATCATATTCTCTTTCTGTCTTTTTCCTTAGGGAGTCCTCTCCTACAATTCCTTTGCGGAAGAGGTCCTCAATAAACTTTCTCATACTGATTGAACCTTTCATGCCTCCTGAATCCAGATATTTTTTAACTTCATCAATATCACCGGTTTTGATAAGGCCTCTTAGAGCCTTATCAATGAGAATTATTTCACAGGCTAAAACCCTGCCTTTGCCATCTTTTCTGGGGATGAGTTGCTGGCAGATTATTCCCTGTAAAGCGATTGAGAGCTGGAAAGCGATCTGATTCCTCTTCGCTTCAGGGAAAATTTCTATGATTCTTTCAATGGCATCAGCAGAAGAAGAGGCATGCATGGTGGAAAGGATTAATTGCCCAAGTTCAGCAGCCTTTAATACTTCTTCTATGGTTTCCAAGTCGCTCATTTCATCAAGCATTATTACGTCACATGCCTGCCTGCGAACATGCCTTAAAGCTTCAAGAGATGAATCTGTATCCGGGCCTACTTCCCTCTGTTCAATCATGCTTTTTTTATTTTTGTGAGTGAACTCTATCGGGTTCTCAATAGTTATTATGTGACTGGGGCGGGTTAAATTTATTTCTTCGATCATGGAAGCAATTGTGGTTGATTTTCCATTACCCTGCGGTCCTGTTATTAAAACCAGACCGAATTTCTGCTTTAAAAATTCTTTGACGATTCCAGGGAAACCAAGGTTTTCCAAGTCAGGGATTAAATTGGGTACAATCTTAACAGCACAGGCAACGCTTCCTCTCTGGTAATGAACATTCAGCCTGAATCTGCCAAGGTTATTTAGCCCGAAGGAGCTATCAACCTCCTTTTTCTTAACAAATTCCTCTACTTTTTTAGGAGTTAGCATCGAGAAAATAAGATTCTGGCATTCCTCAACTCCGAGAGGTCTGAACTCAGAGCGGATTATCTCTCCATCTACCTTAAACAGGGGTGGAAGATTTACCCCTATTAAGACGTCTGAAGCTCTTTTTGTTGTTGCTAATTCCAAAAGTTCTTTGATTGGGATCATGCAATTTTCCTTATCGTTTTCTGGCTATCCTCTGCATAAATAGCCCTTGTAACCTCTTCAATAGTGGTCAAATTTTCTCTGACAAGCCTTAACCCTTCTTCCCTTAAACTCTTGAATCCGGATTTTTCTCTTAATTTACTTAGCTCATCAGTAGATGGATTCCTTGTTATTGCCTGCCTTATCTCTTCATTTATTTCAAACATTTCATAAATACCGATCCTTCCTCTAAATCCTGAGTCGAAGCACTTTTCACAACCTTTTCCCTTTACAAGAACAGTATTTCGGGAACCTTGCCATCCAGCCCTTTCGAGCAATGACTGAGGAGGAATGTAACTCATTTTGCAATTGGGGCATACCATACGCAGTAATCTCTGAGCCAAAGAGCCAATTACCGAGGATGCAACTAAATATGGTTCAATCCCCATATCAAGAAGCCGTGTAACAGCTCCGCAAGAATCATTTGTATGAAGTGTTGAGAGGACCAGATGTCCTGTTAAAGCAGCCTGGATTGCAACTTCTGCTGTTTCTTTATCTCTTATTTCTCCAACCATAATTATATCCGGGTCAAGTCTTAAAATTGATCTAAGCACCTTGGCGAATGTGAGCCCTATCCGCTCATTGACCTGAATCTGATTAATTATCTCAAGTTGATATTCCACCGGGTCTTCAATAGTTATGAAATTTTTTTCAAGGGTTATGATCTGGTTTATTGCTGAATATAAGGTTGTGGTTTTGCCGCTTCCTGTTGGTCCTGTAACCAAGACCAGCCCATGAGTTCTGTGGAGCATATCCCTGAATACTTCTAACGTTCTCCCGGTAAATCCTAATTTACTCAGGTCAAATATGGTATTTTTCCTATCAAGAATTCTCATCACTATTTTCTCTCCGCTTATTGTAGGCATTGATGAAACCCGTAAATCAACATCTCTTCCCTCTCCTCTGATATGAATTCTTCCCTCTTGCGGCATCCTCCTCTCTGCAATATCAAGTTTTGCCATTACTTTTATTCTTGAGATTATTGCGGGGAGCACTTCCTTTTTTGATGTCATTGTTTCATGCATTATTCCATCAATCCTGTAACGGACCCTTATTTTATTAAGATCAGGTTCAATATGGATATCACTTGCCCCGTCCCGGATTGCTTTTGTCATAATAAGATTTACAAGATTTATTATGGGGCTTCCTTCTGCTAATTGTTTAATTTCATCTCTATCCCCGTCACTTGAATCCTCAACCACCTGAACAGATGACGATTCCTCAAAAGAATCAAGAAGGGTATCTATTCCCATCTTTTCATCATAATATTGGTCTATAAATTCCTTTATGTCTGAGGACCTGCATAAAACCGGCTGGATGGAGCAGCCTGTTACCTTTTCCAGATCCTCAATTACATTCATTGCGTAGGGGTCTGACATGGCAAGGGCTAAATTTTGATAGACCTTGAACATGGGAATTACCTGATAGAGCTTGGCCTTTTCTTTTGGAATGATGTTTACTACCTGAGGGTCTATTAAGCCGGGTCTTAGCCATAAATGAGGTATTCCGAGCTGGTGGCTTAAGGTTTCAGCAATTACATCAGGAGTAACTATTTTCATATCAACTAATATCTGCCCCAATCTTTTCCCTGATTCTTTCTGATTCTGAAGGGCAGTATTTAGCTGGTCTGGCGTTATAACCTCTGAGGAGACTAAGAGTTCTCCCAACATCATATTTTTCTTTGGCTTTATCACAAAAAGCTTCTCCTTGCGCTTTCTATATCAGAGTAGATTTCCAATGAGTTTGCCAAGTGAGTTGCATAGAAAATATCCACACATATTTCACTCGGGCTTGCAATTTTTATTCCTCCACCCTTTTTCTGCGATTCTTTGTGCATTTCCAAAAGTATTTCCAAACCCTTGCTGCTGATAAAGGGGACAGAGGTGAGGTCCAAAATTATTTTTACCTCTCCTCTCTCTAAAGATTCTGAAACAGCTTTTTGAAATTCTGAAGCAACATCTTCAACTATGGCGTCAGATACTGAAACTATAGAAAAGATCCCTTGTTTACTTTTTTTAATCTTATTTAATTCTTCCACTACCAGATCCCTTTTATATTAGTATCCTCGAATAGTTCGTAGTCCTCGCTATCAAGGAGTTTGATAAATAACTCGTAATTGTTTAACAAGAGTTCCACAAGCAATGAATCAAGTTGAGTAGAGGCTAATTGCTTGAGCTCTGCTAAGACAAATGCCCGAGAAGGTTTTGCTCTATAAGGTCTTGCACTGTTTAAAGCATCAAAGGTATCAGCGATACCGATTATTCTTGCAATTAAAGGGATTTCTGTTCCTCGTAGTCCATCAGGATAACCTTTTCCATCTATTCTCTCATGATGGTACCTTATCCCTTTTACTGCATTTTTAAATTCATCAATGGTTGAAACAAGTTCTGCTCCCTTTACAGGGTGAGATTTAATTATTTCATACTCTTCAGATGTAAGCTTACCTGGCTTTTTAATAATCTCTGTAGGTATTGTGATTTTCCCAACATCATGGAGTATTGCTCCCCATTGAAGATCAAATATATCTTTGCGGCTTAATTTAAGGATTTTTGCAAATTGAACAGATATCTGATAAACTCTTTTAGAATGGCCTTCAGTATAGGTATCTTTGCTTTCTATGATTCCAAGAAGCATCCGGATGACATTGAAAAAAAGCTTTTGGAGCTTTTCATATAACTCTGAATTTTTTAATATAGTAACAGTACTTCTTGAGATTGACTCCATCAACTTTAACTGGTCATTGAGGAATATCTTTTCTGGATTACATTCAATAAAATTCAAAGATCCAAACCCTTTGCTATCACTTACAAGGGGAATAGAAAGGACATTTATTGGGTCCTGCCAAATACCTGCAAACTCTCGATACTTGTTTAAATTGTTAAGGATTAAAGGTTCGCGCGACCTGCTGCTCATGCGTGAAACCTTGCGGCATATCTCCATTATTATTTCATCACTAATAAATTTATCTTCAGATTCCCTTTCAGGATTTCTGTAAAATATATTTTTATTCTCTTCTCTAACTGACCATACAACAAGCGACGGATTCACTGTTTCCATTGCTCGGGTAACAATATACTCGACAGATTCATCCTTGCTGTCACTTACGAGAGTCTTTTCTCCTATTTCATATAAAAGAGCTAATTCTTCATATTTTGCATTTAATTCCGCAGAGAGGTGTCTGATTTCGATATCCTGATAAATTTTGTCTGCTAAGAGTGAGGTAATACCTTTAAGAAAATTAACCTCTTCTTCATTCTCTTCTAAATTATCTCCGTGCGAATCAAAAACTTTTGCTCTTTTACAAGCTACAATAGCCCCAAGATTTTTTCCTGAAGATGTCTTAAAAGGCGCACAAAATAGAAACCTCTCTCTATTCTTCGCACAAAAGCTTAAGTTTCCCCTTTTGCCTGTAATTGCTTCTTGAGCTTTAAGATAATGTTCATTACAAAAATTCTCATTTTCCCTCAATTCTTCGCAGACCAGGTGATTCTGTTTATCTCTGTTTTTTCTGACCAATTTTTTTCCCTCGTTATTAAAAAGGCTGATAGAATAGCCTTGAGAATCGAAGATGTCTTCTAAGAGATTCTCAAATTTTTCCTCATCAATGTATTCTTTCCAATTAATGATCTCTGTTTCCATCTCTTAAACCCTTCAAACTCTTTCCTCATTGTCTGCAAAGTATTTTTTAACTGTTTTTAAGATATTTCTTGGGCTAAAAGGTTTAGGGATAAAAACCGTATCAGAAAGGCTATTTACCCATTCCCTATCAAGCTTACTTGTTACCGAAGCGTAGGATGAAAGCATAATAAATAAAAAATTTCTCTTCTCTCTAATCTTCTTACAGGCAACACATAGATCAATTCCTGACATATTTGGCATACGGTTATCGCTTATTACTACATCAGGGAGTTCCTTCTCTATAATTTCCAAACCCTCCATACCATCTGAAGCAGTTAAGACCTTAAACCCTGCATTCTTAAACTTCATATCTAAGACCCTCAACACTGAAGGTTCATCATCTACAAGTAGAATCTTTTTTTCCATTTGAAAATCCCTTTAGCGGGGTTAGAAAACCCCGCCTATTGATATAGGTGGGACATTCCCTGCCTGCCGGCAGGCAAGTTGTCCCACAAACTTAAACTATGCTCCCTCGCTCTTTAGGCAGAGTTAGAGTAAAATGTGTACCTTGTCCTACTTTACTTTCTAACTTTATTTCTCCTCCATGAAGCATTACTATCTGTTTAACGACTGAGAGCCCTAAACCATTGCCTGGATTTTCTCTTACTTCTTTCTGGTTTGAGCGGAAGAATTTTTCAAAAACGTGTGGCTGATCTTCCTCTGGTATACCGATACCTGTATCCTTTACATGAATAATTACCTCTTTTTCTTTCTCTTCTCCTTCAAGATATATTTCCCCTCCTTTAGGAGTGTATTTAATAGCATTGCCTACTAAATTGTTAATCGCCATCTGTATCATCTGTTTATCAAGTTCAACACTTGCTGAAAGTCTATCAGGGATGTCTTTATGGAGAGTCACTCCTTTTTTATTAGCCAGCGGCTCTATCATAAGAAAGCTATCCTCAAGTAATTTCTTAATTCGAACTGATGACTTATTAACTGAGGCACTACCTAATTCTATCTTTGAAATATTAAGAAGATTTTCTATCAGGTTAGAGAGTCTATCCACCTCTTCAATAATTCCATTGTAAAATTCAATTTGAGTATCTTTATCATTAACTTCTTCATCTAAGAGCATTTCTACTTTGGATTTTATTGAAGTAAGAGGGGTTCGCAGTTCATGAGAAACAGATGAAACAAAATCGTTTCTCATCTGCTCTGCCATTTTCTGGTGAGAGTTATCTATAAGGATCAAAGCATTTCCTAAAACCTTTTCGTTCTCACTCTTTACAAGATCGTATATGACCTTGAATGATTTCCTGATACCCTCTCCATTGTTTCCTATTTCCATTTCCTGAACTAAAACTCGATTTTCTGCCAATTCATTCTTTTCAACAAACCCCTTAAGATTACTATCATTTATTAAGCCTTTTAGGGTTTTCCCTAAAACGTCTTTTTTCGAAAACTTAAATATCGTTTCAGCTACATTATTTGCGAAAAGTATTTCTCCTGAAGGGCCGGTCACCACAAGGGCTTCTGGCAGGCAATCCAAAACTGACTGGAGCCTTTTTCTTTCATATGAGATCATCTTAAAGGATAACTCCAGCTCAGTCTTATCCTCAAGAAGCTCTTTTTTAGCATGGTCAAAACTAATTATAGTTGAGTTTATATTTTCTATTAATTTGCCAATTTCTCTGTTTTCTCTTTCATTTTCCTTGTCTTTATTGGATAAATCTTTATCTGTTTTAACAAATTCTTCTAAATTTTGATGAAGGTTTTGCATTGGCTTGACCATATTCCTCAAGAAATAATACTGCACAAAACCCAGTGCAGAGACTAAAAGAAGAGTGAGGATTATATCTTTGAGATATACGATTTTTTTATTGTCCTTATAAGCATTAAAGGTCATGAAGATAAGGGTCAGGATTGAAATAATTATTAAGGCTAAGACTATGTATTTAGAGTTTTTCCCGAAATAAGATAGAAAAGAGAATTTTGAAATGCGGGATAATTTTTTTTCCATAAAATTTTTTATTTTAAACGTTAATGTTTAACATCTATGTTGGACATCTACCCTCTTAAGCAAATCCTGTGCCAAAACGCTGATATTTTAAATTATTAAATAGAGAAAAATTTTATACACTCTTAACTAATTGAAAATGCAGAATTAATTATTTTAATGCAAAAAGTTAAAATGATGAGGCTTTTCCCTTAAAATGAGCAAGGAACGTCGAGTTCTGGACACAACCGGAAGAAATTTGACGCTGATGAGGGGAAGGTTTTTTATTTTTTTAATCATAAGAATTCCTCAAAGCTTTGCTTCGGGGTAAAAAATAATATTAACAGCCGTCATTGACCCGAAAATCCCCCCTCACCCCCCCTTTGTTAAAGGGGGGAAATCTTAAATCCCCCTTTGGAAAAGGGGGACAAAGGGGGATTTCCATAAACACTGGATTCCTGCTTTCGCCTGCCTGCCGGCAGGCAGGCAGGAATGACAACAGACGACCACGTTATTTTGATTTTGATACCCTGCGGTCTCTGCCGCTGGGTAGTTGATTGTTTTAGAGCAGTTTGAGGTGGGATATATCAAATGAATTAAAAATTTGACAAGATAAAAATCGTATGCTAACAAAAAAGAAAATGGTTATAAGCCTTTATATTTTGAAACAATAAATAAATTTTTTTAAGGAGGGAGAAAATGCGCTTACCTAAACCTGAACAGATACCAATAGAAGTACAAAAGGAAAAATTGGCAAGCCAGATGGCTGCAGAAAGAATAAACCTTTACCTTGATTTAAAAAAGATTTTGGGAGAGAAAAAGGGAGAAGAAGTATTCAAGAAGCTTTATGATGAAGGGATTAAACGGATCAGAAAAAATTTCCCCGGAGGAAAACTTCCGGTCGGTGAATTGATGAAAAGGGAACTGGTAAGTTTTCCGGTACTCGGATTTGAACTCTGGATAGAGCAAAAGCAGGAAGGCGGAGAAGATGTTTGGTATGAACATCTGACAAAATGCCCTTTTCTTGAGACCGCAAAAAAAATGGGATTAAAAGAAATACCATGTGATTTCCTCTGCGATTACGATGTTGAGCTTGCTATAAGAGATAAAAGGGGGCGATGGGAAGTATTATCAAGAATGGGAGATGAGAAAGAGGAATGCACTTTTAAAATCAGGGACTGGAAGGATTAATAGAATAGGATTACACAGATTACCTCCTAAAGGAACAATCTGAGTAATCTTGTTATAATCTGTGTAATCAATATTAAAAAAATATGACCAGCGGGACAAGAATGTCCCGCCTATCGATAGGCGGGGTTTTCTAACCCCGCAAAAGAATTTTTAGTGAAAAGGAGTTGTATATGAGTATAGAGAAAGGCAAGGAGATTCCCTGGGAAAAGCAAAGGGAGATGCTGATTGATAAATACGCTCTGAAGCTTCCTCAGCTTCTTCAAAGCCTTGTTGAACTTTATGGGAAGGACAAGGGAAAAGAGATATACGAAAAGATATTTGAGGTCAACTTTCAGAAAAGGTCTGCCCAGTTTAAAGGTAAAGACATTGGCGATATTATGATGGCTGAAGTTAATATTTTCCCCACTTTTGGATGGAAGATATGGATTGAAAAAAAAGAGGAAAATGGCGAGCCTGTCTGGTACGAACATTTAGAAGTATGCCCTCATTTTGAAGCAACGAAAAAGTATAAGATGAGTAATCCCTGCGAAGCAATATGTGACATGGATTGTAAAATGGGCGAGAAATATAAGGTGGCAAAATGGCAGAGGGTCA
>MGDB01000007.1:16222-25301 GCA_001790645.1 Candidatus Schekmanbacteria bacterium GWA2_38_11 | reverse complement strand
AGCAGGGCGTTGCGACGCATCTTCGCCTGCCGTTCCTGCTCAACCTTGGCTTCAGCAGCCTTCTGCTCAGCCTCGAGCTTTTCGGCCTCGATTCGAGCGGTTTCAGCAGCAAGCTGCTTGGCTGCCTCGATCTCGGCCAGCTCCGCGGCTTTGTGAGCCTGCTCGGCCTGATACTCGGCGTACCAGGCAAGAACGATATCGCTCGAAACCTGGTAGATTTCGAGTTCATCCTCGCCGGCCGAGAATCGGGCATTGTTGAACGCCTCGAGACCGGTCGGATCGTTGCGGAAGGCTCGTCGCGCCGCGATCAACTCGCTGTCGATCGCGGGATATTGTCGTTTGGTTAGTGACCTACCGAGGATTCCGTTGAAAAGAAACCCTTCGAGGTCGCTGACGAGAGCGACAAAATTGGTGGTTTCGTGGCGTGGGGCAGTCGCGTGAAACATGAAAACCTCCTGTGTGGGTCATTTGGACCCATTTTTTTGAAATAACGACCAAAGAACGAACGGTTAAGAATATCACAATTAAAATATTTTGTCAATAGTATGTGACAATTATGAGTATTTATAAAGATAGAAAGTGTAAAAAATGGAGAAAGTATATTAAGATACATTTGAGCTAAGGTTTTGAAATATTTTATGATTCCTGTTTATTCGACTGATCCTCTTCCAACCGCATTCAAACAATCTCTTTTTTTAGCAGGTCCAACATCAAGAACATCGGATGTTGTTTCTTGGCGTTTGGAAGCACTTCGTATTTTGGAAGAGCAAGGATATGAAGGAGTTGTTTTTGTTCCAGAACCACGTGATGAAAAATGGCCTTCTTTTGAGGATCAGGTTCGCTGGGAAGATGAAGCCCTCAATCGTTCCGACATCATTCTGTTTTGGATCCCGCGTAACATGAAAACGCTTCCTGGTCTCACAACCAATATTGAATTCGGTCGTTGGGAAAGATCTGGAAAAGTCGTTTTGGGATTTCCTCCGGAATCTGACCATAATCGATATCTGAGTTTTTATGCAGATCGGTTATTTATTCCACAAAATCATACATTGTCTGAAACGATTGCAACCGCAGTCGCTAAAATCGGTGAAGGGACTCTTCGATCCGGGGGAGAATGCAACATCCCTTTTCATATTTGGCAGGCTCCTTCTTTTCAACAGTGGTATCAAACACAGAAAAAAGTAGGAAATCGACTGGATGGAGCAAAACAGGAATGGGCATTTTTTGCTGGAGATGAACGACATACTTTATTTTTTTGGGTTCTTCATGTTGATATTTACATTGCAAGTGAGGATAGACATAAAACAAATGAAGTAGTCATTGCACGTCCGGATATTTCCGTTGTTGTTTTGTATCATCAGACTGAATCATTTTTAGATACGGATGTTGTTTTTATCCGAGAATTTCGAAGTCCTGCAAGTACGTCTGATGGATGTATTCATGAAATTCCAGGAGGATCTTCTTTTATTCCTCAAGATTTTTTGTCTTTAGCATTGGAGGAAGTAAAGGAAGAAATTGGATTATCTCTTGATCCAAGCCGTGTCTGTTGTCACGAAAGCAGACAAACGTCTGGAACATTATCTGCACATAAGGCTCATCTATTTTCCGTTAAGTTATCAGATGATGAATTTTTCTGTTTACAGGAACAGGCACGCGAACAAAAGGTACACGGGGTCATAAACGACTCAGAACGAACCTATATTGAACTCTGGAAAATTTCTGATCTTCTTTCTCCTCATCAAAATGAAATTGATTGGGCAACACTTGGGATGATTTTATCTACTATTTTGCGCACATAGATTGTCTCTTATTTGACCTCATTCCATTCCTCTGTTAAGTTCAAGAGCCTTTTAAACAGAAAGGAAGGTGAAAGATGTTCACATTCACGATTGGAATTCGTGGGGTGATAAATAAGGGTCTTTTGGAAATACAGTCATTTACCTCACCACATCACGAGGAAATTACACAAAGGATCAATCGATATATACAGATATTATCGATCTCGAATTCTCCACAGACGATTTTTCTTGAGTGTTCAGCGCACGACTCATCCATGCGTGTGAGCGAAGTTGTTTTTCGTTTGCATGATGAGGAGGGAAATGACGTTCAACCAAGAGAAATATTTAGAAACAATTTTGCTGTTCAGAAGTTATTTCAGTCTTGGGCATTCGTTGGACTCTTGGATATGAGTGCTGTTCATTATCGATTACAAGCCTATCCGTTTGATCGGTATGTAAAACAAGTATTCGATCAAATGGATGAGCGAAGTCGATTTTTTGTGGCTGAAGGACATGTTTTTGTGAATGTGAGTCCAGTTGCACATAGGTATGAGGAATTACACGGAGTTGTGTCTCTTTCATTCAAAAAGGATGGAAACGTGTCTATTACTGTACCAGGATGTCGTACAAAGGCATCATTGAGTACATGGACAAACGAACTTATTGCTCATGAGATATTTCGGAGACTTCTGGATCCTTTTCAGGGTTTGAGTTTAGAAAATCTCACCATTTCTGATTTGGATGAAACAAAATTAAATTGATCTTTTTTGACAGTTCTTCGCTGTCTTTTTTTTGTTCAAACAAAAATCCGCCGAAATATATCGGCGGATTTTTGGTGCCTTGGGAAGGAATCGGACCTTCATCTTGGGCTTAGAAGACCCTTGCTCTATCCATTGAGCTACCAAGGCGCGCTGGGTTACACTGTACGCATATGGATCAAAAGGTTCAAGACTCATTGGAACGATTGCGCGGTTTTTTTATATTGGAATGTTTTTCGATTTTTACTTGGCTTGCAGGGATTATCTTTTTTTATCTTCCGCTTCCGCATGCACAAAAAACTATTACTCAATCATTTGGAAATCGTCCAACTTTTTTGGAAAATGCTCCTGTGCTTCTTTTTTCCGTTCTCTTTGCATTAGGTCTTATGTATTTGGTTCGTCGAAAACGTCTGGTTGCTCCTGCTGTTTCGATTCTGCTTGGATTCATGGTGTATGGAACGTTATCTGTCTTTATTGAACCACTTGTTGCATTTTTGGTGTGTGTTCTTCTTGTTTATGTGGAACGTGCCTATCGATCGTTTATCACAAACAATCTTTTAGTTCTTTCTGGTGTGTTCGCGGCTGCGATGTCATTTGCTGTTTTTTATCAGGCAGATTTTTTTCTGACCCTTCTTGGAATTTTTGCAGTTTACGACATTTTTGGTGTTTTGTTTACAAATGTAATTCCTAAAGTTGCGCGCGGATTTATGAATATCGGTGCGCCGCTTCTTTTATACGTTCCAAAAAAAATATTTCGTTGGCGCGATACTCCTGAACCTGAATCCATTGCGTCAGCGATGGGGTCCGGTGATATTTTTCTTCCCCTGCTTTTTCTTACAGCTGTTTCTGTTCAGTTTGGAATTCTGCGTGCTTTGTGGTGTTTATTTGGTGCCATTTTTGGAGGTTTTGTAAATCTTTTTTTTGCCACAAAACGCAAGTCAGGTATTCCAGCTATTCCGTTTCTTGCTTGCGGATTGGCCATCGCATATCTTTTAACACGTTAGGAATTTTTTGTTTTTCCTTTGCGAGTTTTTCCATGAAATTGATGATGAATTTCTTTCAATTGTTTGTTCGTGATGTGTGTATAAACCTGTGTCGTTGTAATAGAAACATGTCCTAAAAGAGCTTGAACAGAACGAATGTCTGCGCCAGAGAGTAAAAGATCTGTTGCAAAGGTGTGGCGCATCGTGTGTGGAGTAATGCGTTTTGTAATACCAACCGCTTTTGCATATTGCTGAATCATTCGTTCAATGGAACGTGGAGTAAGTGGGCCAACGGTTTCACGTCCTTCGCGAGCTCGATCATGAGAAACAAATAAATAAGGTTGTGTATCTAGACGCAAATCAAGATATTGTTTCATCCAGGATTTTGCTTCGGGAGTGAGAAAAACAATACGCGGCTTGTCTCCTTTTCCACGAACGGTGAATTCGTCACGTGCGGCATTAATTTGATCAATGTGTAAATTTGCCAATTCAGAAACACGCAATCCTGTAGAAAAAAATAATTCGAGAATCGCTTTATCACGACGACGAATTAACGAATCTTTTTTTACAAATGGTGCTTTCAGTAGTCGATCAAGTTCATCTGCTTCCAAAAATTCAACTGTTCGAGTGCTTTGTTTAGCAAGTTCAATTTTTTCTGGAGCCAGTGTTTTTATATCTCGTCTTGCAAGAAATTTTAAAAATGCACGCAAGGCAATGAGATGATAATTTTGGGTATTCTTTTTTAATGTCTCATCTCTTCGTCCGGGAAGAGAACGATTAAGCCATAATCTGAAACGACGAACGAGTGCATCAGTAATATCAGATGGGTCAGGATGTTTAGCCCAGGTTGCGAATCGTCGCAAATAAAAATCATAATTTCGGATTGTACGTGGCGATCGACCACGTTCAACTTCGAGGTATTCCAGAAATTCTGTGATAGCACGATCAATGGGTAAACCCATAAGGGTCGAAATTACGTTTTTTCAAAAACAAAAATGGCTCTGGCAACATGTTGATCAGGTCGAGCATACAAAAGCCCTCCGTCTGGAGTCATTTGTTTTAAAATACCAGGGACAGAAAGAGGAATAGGAGAACAAAGTTTTACAGGAAGGGAAGCAAAGATGCGAGGAATAGGAACAGAGATATCTTCTTGTGCAAGACGGAAATAAGGAAAGGCAACCACAAGACGTCCTCCTGGTTTTAAGCGTTCACACAGAGACTGAAAAGATGTCTGATACAAAAAGGTTAATTCATCAACTAAACGTTGAACTTGTGTGATTGTTTCTCGTCCGCTAAACGGAGGACCAAGATATGGTTCTGTCACAATCGCATCAAAAGAGGTTTGAACAGAAGCGGCAAATCGTTCAGCGGATCCTGTAGAAAGATGAATAGGTGGTAGAGGAAAATCAACTTGTTGTTGGAGCCAATCCATATTTGTTTGCGTGTCTTCAACAGCTTTTACAGAAACATCATTTCCACAAATACTTTGAAATCCCATTAAAGCAGCTTCCATAAGAATGGTTCCTGATCCGCAAAATGGATCTAAAATTGTACTTGATTCTGGATTTGCTTGAGAGAGATTGATCATCATGCGTGCTAATTTTGGTGGAAGCATACCAGATTTTGCATCTCTGGCTGGACGACCATAATCTCGTCCAGACCATGCGGCAAAATTTTGAACCGCAGCTGTACGGCCAATCAATAATCCTTGTTTTGAAGCAAGGAGAACAAATTCTCCTCCTGATTCAAGAAGTCCATTCGTTGTAATAGCAACACTTGAAAGGGCTGGTTCTTTAGATGAAACAAAACGGACTGGTCTTTCCAGTGTTTTTAATCGTTTTTTTGTTTCAAGACCTATACGCAACAATTCTTTTTTTAGTGTTTTTGTGAGTCCTGGATTTCCATTATCGTAAATACTTAACCCGAAAGAACATTTATTTTTTGTGATTTCTTCAGAGGAAAGTGTTTCGTATCGTTTTTGAATGGTTTGAAAAATAAGTTCTGCAATTTCGGTTGTGTTTCCATGTGGTACTTCTCCAATAATTTCTCCTATTTTTGTGACTCCAGCTAATCGATCTTGCCAGATGTCCAAAGAAATATTTTCTCTATCTGAAAGGACTAATACTTCTTTTGAAGCATTTGAGAAATGAGGGGAAAAACCAAAAACCGCACCGATTTCGGCAAGAGAAAGAGTTGGGTGTGAACCGAGAATAAAGAAAGTCATGAAAATAGTAATTAACGACGTTTTCCAAAACCACTTTGTTTTGGTAAGTGTTCAAATTTTTTTTGTATCCATTCTTCTTCCATATCAAACTGTTCAGATGGAGCGTGTCTATAGTAAAAATTTTTGTGTTTTAAAAGGTCTCCTAGATAATCGGCTGCTTTTTTTGCATTGTTTAAAAAAGTTGGTATTTGTCCGCGTTTTTGTAATTCTTTTGTATATTGTTCTGCAATAGGTATTCCTACTTCAAATGCACGATCCATTTGGAGAGCTAACCAGAATGGAGAAATAAAATTTTTTTCAAATTCCCATTCATTCATATCTTCTATAGTTGCTGAATCCCAACGATAAATAGCTTCCGCATAGAATCTTAACATTTTTGCTAGCATTTTTGGACCATAAGATTTCCTTTCAAAAGGAGTCAGACGAATAATTCGACGGATACTATCGAGAATACATTCTGGTGTTGCAATGATTTCTTCATTTGTTGCAAGTACTTCGTTTATGGTGAGATCTCGAGTTTTAAAATAATCCTTTTTTTGTATCACTTCGACTCCATTTTTGTGTGAAAAATCTTCTGGCATGAATTTTTTTGCGATTTTTATATCTACCCCCGGTGCAGGTTCATTTGGATCGAGACGGATAATATCCATGTCTCGTGGTGTGTAGGTTGGATCAATTCCTAAATTTTTGAGAAGAAGAGCTCTTGCTGCCCCTCCTTTATATCCATACCCTTTTGGAAGTCTTTCTCCTGTAAAATGTTTCTTTACAGGAAAATGAATAAAACCATCAGAATCTATTTCAAATATTGAAACATCTATCTTATATTTTTGGACAGCTTCTCGAAATGTCTTACTTGAAAGAAAACGTTCTCTTCGAGCAACATCTGCCCAATGTTGTTCACGTTCATTTATTCCAGCTTCGAATGCTTCTGGATATCGTTTACGCAGATCTGCCAAAATACGTTCCTCGTATTCTTTTTCTTGTTTTGATTCTTCTTTTTGTTGTTGTCGATTTTTTGCACGTTCTTGACGAATTTGTTTTTTATTTCCTGTTTTGTCTGGAGAAAAAGAAGGAAATTCAGAATGAAACATAATAATTTGAATATAGTTTACTTGCTTTTTTCCATCCAGTTCCGTAGGATATCCTCATTATTATTAAGTCGTCCACGATCTATTTAGGAAATGTTAGAATTCTTTAGGATTTTTTCATTCTCTAGATGGAATCCCCCTTTTTCAAAAGGGGCGGCTATTTTATGATGTACGAACTTCTTTATATCCTTCCTTCTCGATATACAGACACCGAAGTGGAAGAGATCCAAAAAAAGATCGATGCGCTTATTCAAGGACAAGCGAGCGGAACGATTGTGCGAGAGGAAATCCTCGGAAAGATTCGCATGGCGTATCCAATCGGTCAAACGAGGCATGGAACATACGTTCTTATCTATTTCACTACAGAACCATCTGTTATTCCAAAATTAGATGCACAATTCCATCTGACTGAGGAAATTTTGCGATATACCATTCTTCAAGCTGAGCCAGGTTCTGAAAAGAAAGAATACCATATTGAAGCATATATTGCTCCTCTTTCTGAAGAAGATATTGTTTCCCGATCTTCCCGTTCTTCTGCTCCACGTGCTGCCGCACCTATAGTTGAATCTGTAGTTTCAAATGAAGAAGCAATCATTCCAAAAGAAGAAACTCCTATTTCCATGGAAGAACTGAATAAAAAATTGGATGAAATTTTGGATGCAGGAGACATAACAGAAAATGTCTAATCTTCATTTTTCATTTTTTTATGTACAGTTTGAACCGTGCCACCATTCTTGGAAATGTGACACGTGATCCGGAGACACGACAAATTCCTTCCGGTCAATCCGTGTGTACGTTTAGTATTGCAACAAATCGTTCTTGGACTGATGGGTCAGGTCAGCGTCAAGAACAGGTTGAATTTCATAATGTGGTTGCGTGGGGAAAATTAGCAGAAATTTGTAGCCAATACATGACCAAAGGAAAAAAGGTGTATGTCGAAGGTCGTCTGCAAACACGCGACTGGGAAGGACAGGATGGAGTTAAACGTTATCGAACAGAAATTGTCGCGGATAATATTATTCTTTTAGATCGTCCCGGAACAGGTTCCGGTTCTCCGTTTGGAGGCAATTCTGTTTCATCTCCAAATATTCCTCCGCTTGCAGATGATCCGGGAATCAGTCAAGAACCCGAAATAAAAGTAGAAGATATTCCATTTTAAACTTTCTTACATGAGAGAAAGTTCTTCACTCCTCGTTTTATTTTATGAATAACAAAACTCAACCAAAACAACGTCACTGTTTCTTTTGTGTGAACAAAGAACAGGGAATTGATTACAAAGACATGCGACTCTTGCGTCGATTCACTTCTTCATTTGCAAAAATTGTTCCACGCAAACGCAGTGGGGTGTGTGCCGGACATCAACGCAAACTTGCAACTGCAATCAAACGTGCACGAATCATGGCTCTCCTTCCATTCATTCAAAAATGATTAAAAAAGAGACACGAATTACGTGTCTCTTTTGGTATGTGTATGGATTCGATCAAAACAATTCTTCTTGAAAGGCAAAAAATAAATGATGCAATTCGTTCTTTTTTTCGGGAACGGAATTATGTCGAAGTCGAAACACCTTTACTTGTCTCAAGTCCTGGTATGGAGTCAAATTTAATGCCGTTTGAGACAATAGTCATTGACGATCAGGGAAAAAAATATCCAGGTGCGTTTATTACGAGTCCTGAATATTCCATGAAAAAAATACTTGGGTCTGGATTGGAACGTATTTTTACCATCACGAAAGTGTTTCGAAATGGAGAAGAATTAGGTGGAACCCATGAACCAGAATTTTCCATGCTTGAGTGGTATAGTCAAGGAATGAATTATAAAAATGGAATGGATGAAACAGAATTACTTGTACGTGCTATTGCAAAAATATTTGGTAAAATTTTGCCCGTGTTTCGTCGTCTGTGTTTGCGAGATCTTTTTCAAGAAAAAATAGGTATGGATCTTGACCATGCAATTTCTACAGATTTGGCTCATGCTTGTGATCAACATGATATTCATCGCGATGAAACAGACACAGAAAGTGATCTTTTTTATCGATTATTTCTTACGCTTGTTGAGCCATTTCTTGGTTCTGACCCAGTTTTTATCTATGATTATCCTGTATATCAAGCAGCATTGTCTTGTCTCACACCAGATGGTCATTATGGTCAGCGTTTTGAGTTGTATATAGATGGATTGGAATTATGTAATGGGTTTACTGAATTAACAGACGCGGAAGAACAACGGAAGCGTTTTCAAGAAGAGGCTG
>MGDB01000007.1:14721-16145 GCA_001790645.1 Candidatus Schekmanbacteria bacterium GWA2_38_11 | reverse complement strand
AGAGAGACCAATCAATATGATCTGTATATTTACTCTTTTCAACGACATTTGCTTTTTCTATCAATTCATCAAAGCGTTTTAATATTTTCTCATCAAGTTTCATTTCAAAACTCCTGAATTCTTCCAAGCCAATCCAAAAAACATACATTGGATATGTGCATTAATTATAGCCCAATATTTTTGTTTGGTTTTAGGATTTCAATATCAACTTCTCCACCGATTCTTTTTCCATTTTTCCCTTTATTCTCAAATTCGTCCTATGAAAGTGCCAAGCTATCATTGGTGAGGCTCTACGCCCAAAATAGTTCTGAATTCTTTTTCAATATTACTTTTTAATCCGGTAAGCTTTTTCCCCAGTTCTTGATAATTATCATAAAAATCTTTTTCGAACTTCCTAACTAACTCCGGAGCATCCTGTATCTGATATAAATCTGAAGTTGGCTCCGAAATCAGAGAGACGAACTCTATGATTAATGAGCATAACTCCTTGCTGAAATATATTTTATGTTTTTGAAAAAATAAATAGAATGACTGACAGGATTCATAAGTTGAATCCGCTCGTTCAATTTTTGTTCTTTTTGCTCCCAACAAGGTAGCTCCGCCGAAACGATAGGCCATTGCATAAAGATCGTTTACCTTATCGTAAAGTTCAGCTATTACCAGTGCTCTTTTTTCATGTAGCGCGGAAAAGGTTATCTGATGCCTTTGTGCTTCTATTTGTAATTGGGTTTTTATATGTTCCAATTCTCTTGAGGAGGCCTACTGTAATTGTGCTTTGTAAGTTTCAATGTCTTTAGATAAATAATGGGTTATAATTGATCTTATCAACCAAGCTACGGTCGCTATGAGGATGCTCGACCCGCCTAAAATTAATATGATTTTATCCCACATCATTGGCAATCCTTTTTATTTATTCATAGATAAAGGGGACGGCAGGCTGTCCCCTTTAATTCTTTAATTCTAAATATCCCTTCCATGCGTCCTCTAATTGTTTTAGATTTCGAAATTTTTTCATATCTTCAATTGCAAGCTTTGCTTTCTCAAGATCCTCTTTTGGTTTAATTAATGGTTTCAACTTAAGGTTCCCTGTTTTTTCCAGATAACGGCGCCAATCATCTGCGTGTCCTTTTTGCATCGGCTAAATTGGCCTTGTTAGCTGCCACAATAATAGGATTTGTAAGCGACTCAGATTGCCAATGAGCAGTTAAAGACTTGAAGGCTCTTTCAATCATATCTTTTGCCTTCTCAGCCGAAACCTGCTCTGCCGGCAACACAATTTTTCCTTCAACAACATCAACGTAAGTGGATCTATTCTTTTCATCAACTTTTGAACGTGCTTTTTCTTTTTGTTTTTCTAACCATTTAACATCTGAGTTTCCAAGCAAATCAGCCTCTAAAGCAAATACGTAGTGATGAAAATCCTC
>MGDB01000007.1:0-14658 GCA_001790645.1 Candidatus Schekmanbacteria bacterium GWA2_38_11 | reverse complement strand
CTTTAGACCAATCTTCCTCTTTATCTTGAATCAACTGCCCTAAAGCTCCAACAATAATTGGAATTTTTCCAAGCTCCTCACACGAAAAGTATGCCAATAGGTAGGCTCTGGCATACATGCCATTATCGTAGAGTAGCTTTGCTTCCTTATGAAGGCTTTCAGCATTATCGAATATCGATAGCCTAAGCTCATGTAGTTGATCAATATTGAGTTTTTTCATATGCCTAACATTGATTTTTAAACTTATTATATCCTTTTACAAAATTAATAATACAATTAATCACATGTCAATTAAAAAAAATAAAACAAAATAAAAAAATATAAATGGCTATGATATACGGACTATCCGGGAACTTCTGCCATTGTCAAGGCAGTCAAAAATTGGGAGGCAAATTTAAAAAGTGAAAACGATCAACAACGTCACATTATTTTTCCTGAAAAGTTGTCTTTCTTGCAGGTCATTAGGGATAAAATCGTGTGGGGGACCGGAATAAAGGGTTCGATGAATCGAACCCCTACAGCATGAAAATCAGAATATAATAATTTTGGATTTAGCGGGTTTGATAAATCAAACCCCTACGATTAAGAGGGGGACTGAAATACAATAACCATGGATTTAGCGGGTTTGACCTGCCTGCGGTAGGCAGGTAAATCAAACCCCTACATCACTGGACTTCGTCGCATTTAATGGTCTTTATATAGATTCCTTTTACCCCTGAATATCCCGGATAGATATCACCTGTTAGTTCAACTTCGTGGCCGACTACATGAACAAGGGTCAGCCATGTGAATTTTTTTTTGCTTTGAGATTTGATTTGTTCTTGAAGCTCTTTCCCAAATATGCGGGTAATTCTCGGGGCATTCATGTTTTGATTCAGGAATATTGTGGATGTTGCTCCTTTTTGGGGAGCCGGATAGTAGAGTGTGCCGTCCTTGGTAAGGAGAAAAAGTTTGCTTCCTCTTTCTGCATCAGTCTTTGCAACGGCAAGTTCTTTTTCGGTGTAGAACTTCTCATAGGGCCTGTTTGCCGAGTCTATAGTATCATTGAACAAAGTATTTCCATCTATAACAATTGCCTTAAGTGTCTCTGCTCCGGCTGAACCGGCAAGCATTAACAGAATCAGTGCGGGGAGAATTATGTTCAGAATCTTCATTTTAACCTCCAGTATGTAATAAATAAGGTTCATTCTCTAATCCCGGTAAGCGAGATTTTCATTAGATAAGAAAAAATTTTCCACAAGTTATAAGTTAATTTTAAGTCTCCGCTTGTTTCAGATCTTCAAGGACAACAGCCTCTCCTTTTGCTTTTCTTGACAGGTCCTTGTAAATCAGGTAACTTGAAAAACAGAAACCAAAAATTATAGCTGTCATGATTGGCCAGTTAATATGAACCCATGGCTCTTTGAGCATTCCCCATTTGGCAAGTATCTCAACATCGTTCCAGAATATCAGAACTACAGGGATGGAGTATCTTATATTGGGTCCGAATTTATCAAAATTGAGCAGTTTATATGCAAGGTAAAAAGCTACTGCAAAAGAACAGAAGAACACAGCATAAATGAATTTACCCTTGGCGCCAAAGATCGCTTCATCGTAACCCATTATTAATAGGACATAGAAAAACCAGGTGGTCATAATATACTCAAAAGCTGTTCTTGGTCCATAGTTGTCTACTTTTCCAGTAGCTACGGCACCTCTCATAAGATGGAGTTTTCTTCTGAGGTAAACAAAAAAGTTACAGCGGACAGACTCCTGAAACATAAGATACATGCAGACCATTAACAAAACTCCAACTGTCCATTGCATCATCCTGTATTCAGGGTAGCTTCCATTATAGGTATAAGATACCCCTAATCTTTCACCGCCATAGATTAAGCCGTATTCAAACGCAATCCACATTCCTGTGCCGCCTAAAACCCCTAAAAAGCTCTGCCAGCCGTCGCTTTTAAAGAATCTTGTTAAGACAATAAAGAGAAACCCTACAACCATACACCACAGACCAAAGGACCACATTAAATTGGGATGGTTCTTATTGATTATCACCATAACTATATGACCTATGGCAACAAGACCGAAGAGCCAGATCAGGGATATGGCAGTATAGAATACTGCTTTAAGTTTTATAGGCTGCTGTCGCATCTGCTTTATTGTAGTCATCAAATACCTCCTCCTGATTTATTAAAATCTACATTAAGTTAATGAAGTTCTAACTATGCAGGGAAAAACCAAGAATAACGCTGAGTTTTTTAACCCTGACCTGAACTTTCTAACAGGCATAGTTTAAAGAACAAACAAAAAATAATATACAATAAGATTAATATTTTGAAAACATTTTTTTTGTAAATTCTTGTAATGGGAATGTAAATTAAATGTAAAGACGTAAACGTTCTTTCCTTCTATCGAGAATGTAGGGCAACCCAAAAGGGGAGGAAACTTTTACACCCCTATGCAGAGCATCGAGGAATTCTTTTGATTAAGCAAGGCTAAAGCCTTGCCCTACAAGGGATTGCGTGAGAGGGAATAATCAAAAGAAATTTCATTGCCGAAGGGGGGATTCGAACCCCCACGGGAAACCCGCCACCCCCTCAAGATGGTGCGTCTGCCAGTTCCGCCACTTCGGCGTATAAAAAATTCAAAAAGCAAAATTATGGAACAAAAATCAAACTTTCAGGGTTAAGTACTAAGGATTAAGTACCACCCTCACCCCGACCCTCTCCCATCCTGCCTGCCGGCAGGCAGGCAAGGGAGAGGGAGATTGAGGCTTCAGCGTATATAGAATTAAAATTCAAAGTTTGAATATCAAAATTACTGTACAAAATCAAGATAAAAGTTTCTGTGTAATTTATAATTGGCATTTATCAGAATTTATGGTATTATAAATATATGAGTAAAAAAACACTTTCAAAGAAAAACAGGTCATTGCCTGCCTTCTTTGCTAATGTTTTATGGTCCTATGATTTTGTTAAGATTGACCCTGAAAAACATAAGAAGACCATTATTCTCAACGCTATAAACTATGGCGACCTGAAACATTGGCGATGGATAGCCAATTATTACGGCAAAGAAATAATCAAAGAAATATTGGAAAAGGTTTCAGCGACTGAGATAAAACCCCGCACCAGGCGTTTAGTATCAATTATTTTCTCGGTGAAACATTTTAATTATGCACCCAGAAGTACTCACTGAAAAAGGCAAAGCTCTTTTCCCACTTTTGAAAAATTTTAGTAATTTCTATCTTGTTGGCGGAACAGCTTTGGCATTGCAAATAGGACACAGACTTTCTGTAGATTTTGATTTGTTTTGTCCCGATGGAATCCCAAAAACTCTTTTATCAAAAGCAAAAAAGGTTTTTAATGATAACACTGTGGGAGCAGCAGTTAACAATCCTGATGAGCTTACTGTTTTTATAGATGAATACAAAATAACTTTTCTTAGATATCCTTTTTCTGTGCTTTTTAATTTTGTAATCTACAAAGGAATAAAATTACTTGATTTGAGAGAAATTGCGGTGGCAAAAGCCTATACGATTGGCAGAAGAGGGATGTATAAAGATTACATTGATTTGTATTTTCTCATTTCAAAAGAGAATATTTCTATTAATGAAATTATTAAACTATCTGAGAAGAAATATAAAGATGAGTTTAACAGCCGTCTTTTCCTTGAACAGCTTATTTATTTGGAGGATGTTGAAGAAGCGGAAATCCTTTTTTTTAAAAAGCCGGTATCAAGAATAGAAATAAAAAAGTTTTTTATTGAACAGGTAAAAGAGGTTAAATTATGAATAAGAAGCACAGATTTGAGCGAATAGGGAGCGAATAAATCTTTTTTCTGCTTTGCTATTTTTTTGAGGAATTCTTTTTTGGTCATTATTAATTATGCTCTACATTGTGATTACGAAAATGCTGCAGAACGCCCTGTCCTGTGGACGGGGATGAAAGCAGCGATTTAAAACCGATAGACGGGACATTCTTGTCCCGTACCACGTTTTCGCCGAAGCTGGAAAGCCCCGGCTATCCGTGAAGCCACGCCCTGTGGGCGGGGAGCTTCACTTCAGCCTGCTTGTCTCCAGATTTTGCCTGAGTTTGACTATTGTGTCTGGAGGGATATAGCCGCGGGCTAAAACCAATGGATAGATCAAAGACCTTTTGCCGACTAATGTTCCAGGGTTTAAGACAGAATTGCAGCCTGATTCGGAGTTATCTCCCATAATAGCTCCAAGTTTTATCAATCCTGTATCATAGACCTTATCATCTATTTTGATCTTTATAGACTTGTCCACAGATATCTTATAATTCGAAAGGATTGTCCCTGCTCCGAGGTTGACATTGTTTCCAAGAACGCTATCGCCTAAATAGTTGAAGTGAGGGGCATGTGAGTTATTAAGCATTATGCTATTTTTTAGTTCTGTTGCATGGCCTATAACACAATTATCTCCTATGATTACATTTTCTCTAATGTAGGCACAGGAGCGGATTTCCACATTATCTCCAATTATGGCAGGGCTTTTGATTACAGTTCCTGGCTCTACAGTAGTGTTTTCTCCTATATAAATATAATTTCCATGCAAATAAACGCTATGAGGAATTTTAGAGTTTATGGTTGGTTTTAAATTCTTTTTTAGATAATCGGGGAGAATCTTAAAACAGTCCCATACAAATTCCAGCCCTTCAAATAGCCCTTTATGCTTAAAGCTGCTCAAATCAAAAAAGTCTGATGGTCGAAGCATTATGCCCTCTGAGAAATACCCCTCACCCTAACCCTCTTCCCCAAGGGGAGAGGGAAATAATAGAAAGCCTGACTTACCGAGGCAGGATGCCTCGGCTATTTTTAAAAAAATTACTTTAAAAAGGTTCAAATTCCCTCTTGCCCCCCTTTTCTAAAGGGGGGTTTGGGGGGATTACTCGAATCCTTGAATCCTCGAACCCTCACTCTCCTCATTATGCGACCGTTACCGACTTTGCCAGAGACCTGGGTTTATCCACATTCCTTTTAAGGGCAGTAGCTGAAAAATAAGCAAAAAGCTGACCTACAATAAGCTGCATCAGGGGGGCAACTAAACTGGGAGTTTTAGGAAGAACTATCTTTTCATTAAAAACCCCGTGCGCATCTCCAAAATGTATACCGAGAACAAATCCTGCTCTGGCTTTTATTTCCTCAACATTGCCCATGGATAATTGAAATATTGACCCATCTTCTTTAGGAGGCATAAAAACCAGTGTGTTGATGTCTTTATCTATCAGCGCAATAGTTCCGTGCTTCATAAATCCTCCGGGCATCCCTTCAGCATGGCTATAAGTAACTTCCTTCATTTTTAGTGCAGACTCCAGTGCAATGGCACTATAGATTCCTCTGCCTAAATATAGCCAGTTTTTTACGTGTGCATGTTTGTATGCGATATTCCTTATTATGCCTGAATATTCATTCAGAATTACGCTTACTGTCTGTGAGCCGGTTTCTAATTCTTTGTAGAACCTCTGGTAATCTTTATTAGATATTTTTTTTTTCAATTTCTGCATTTCCAGAGCTACCCTTATGAGGATCACGATTTGCGACAGGGCTGCTTTTGTACTCAGCACACATATCTCAGGTCCCGTGCCCTGCATTATAGCATGATTGACCCCTCTTGCTATGGAAGAGCCTACTACGTTCACAATTCCAGCAGTCCTGGATTTTTTTGAACGGGCAAACCTCAGAGCCCTGAGCGTATCATAGGTTTCACCTGATTGTGAGATTGCAATTACAAGAGATTTATCATTAACTTCTGCAACATATTCAAATTCATCGGATGAAACGGCTGGTATATATTTTTCTGCTAAATTTGAGAAATAATATTGAGCGGCTAAGGCTACATAATAGGTAGTTCCTACTCCTATCAGGTAGGGTTTTTCACTCTCCAAAATCATTTGCGCTAATTTTACGACAGATTCTTTTTCTATTTTCAGGGCATTTAAGATGGTTTGAGGCTCTTCATAAATTTCCTTCAGCATATAATGAGGATAACCGCCTTTTTTTGCCATCTCTGCATCCCATTCAATTTTTTTAATCTCTCTTTCAATCTCAACCCCGGTAAAAGCATCCTTTATTGTGAAGCTGTCATGGTTGACAATTGCATATTCACCATCGTTAAGAAACACTATGTTTTTAGTGTATTCAATAAAAGCATTTACATCCGAGCCTACGAACATGTCATCGGAACCGACTCCAAGGACAAGGGGACTTTCATTTCTTGCACAATATATTGTTTCCGGTTCATATATGGAAATCATGGCAAAGGCATAGGTCCCTGATAATTTCCTGATAGTCTCTCTCAGGGCTTTCTCTACGTTTCTACATTTATTGTAGCATTCTTCAATCTGGTGAACAATAACTTCAGTATCAGTTTCAGAGAGGAATTTGTGGCCTTTTTTCTGAAGTTCCGCTCTAAGTTCTACAAAATTCGATACAATTCCGTTATGGACGACGGCAAAATCTTTGTTGCAGCTTGCGTGTGGGTGAGAATTTTTTTTTGAAACTCCTCCGTGAGTTGCCCACCGGGTATGAGCTATGCCGATGTTTCCTGACAGTTCAAGAAATTTTTCCTGCAAATTAACTTCTTCCACTGCGCCTACATTTTTTCTTATCTGAATGTTTTTATTAGATATAAGAGCCATACCGCAGGAATCATACCCACGGTATTCAAGGTTTTTTATGCAATTTAAGAGTTTCTTCGTGATATCCTTTTTACCTATAACGCCGCTTATTCCGCACATATGTATAATCTCTTTAGATTGATCCCTTATGCGGGATCTTTGCTTTATTGGGGATGATGGTTCCAGGCAAGATAGTATTTGAAGCACCTATTACAGCATCATCTCCTATAAAAGCTCCGAGTTTTTCAAGTTTGCTGTCTATATAATTGTTGTTAATGCGGGTCTTGACGGTCTTTCCGTCTATATGTCTGTTGACAGTCATTACTCCGGAACCAATATCAACCCTATCTCCGACTATGCTGTCGCCAATAAAGGAAAGACGCCCAATTTTAGCATCCTCAAAAATTATGCTGTTTTTGATTTCCACTCCATAGCCCACAAGGCTACGGGCTCCCAGGGAAGTATTTTCTCTAATAAGACAGTTATTGCCTACAAAAGAATCAGTACCAATATAACAGGGACCGTTGATAGTTGCTCCAGCCTTTATAATTACATTGTCCTCTATAAGAACAGGGCCATTTATAGAAACATTGTTTTCAAATTTTGCCGTAGTTGCAATTGAAGTCCTTTTAATTGATTTCATTAACAGCTTATTTGCATCTATGACATTCCATGGATAGCCGATGTCTATCCAGTCTTCTTCAAAAATCGATGCGTGGAGACCCATCTCCTTGACAAGAAAGGCGAATGCCTTTTCCATGTTGCTTTTAGCCTTTACCAATAATTTAAAGAATTGCGTGGGGAGGATAAAGACCCCAGAAAGAATATAGTTCCCGAACTTTCTGTTAGAAGGCTTTTCAATGATCTTTGTGATCTGTACTTCCTGGTCCATGTAAATATTTCCATAAAGGCCTGGAGTGGGAGGCAAACATATAGTTGCAATAGGACCTTTTATGGAATTGAAGGAGATTAAGGTGTTGAGGAAAATATTTGGATAAAATACAATATCACCGTATACTAAAAAGAAGTATCCTCCTTCAGCAAAACAATTCCTGGCAGAGAGCACTGCACCGCCGATGCTGGTTGTCCCTTTTTGTTCAGCATAGTTGATAGAAATGCCCCACTTTTCTCCCCTGCCAAAATAGGTTTTTATCTTTTCCTTTTCATGCCCGACTACGATGATATGGTCATTGATTCCTATGTCTTTTAAACCAAGAAGAATATATTCAAGAACCGGTTTGCCGCAAATGTTGATCATTGATTTTGACCGGGTCTTGGTGATGGGGTTTAAATTTACACCTCTTCCACCTGCTAAAATTAAGGATTTCATAAAAATTAATCTCCTTTTTAGTCAACGATAATTTTTAAAAAATATCTGATTTCAGCCCCTTTGTCAATTAAATTATCCCGGCTTGTGTGATTGAGGTGAGAGTATCATAGCGCCAGAGGATTTTGAGTGACAAGTGATAAGTAGCCGCAGGCTTCCTGCATGCCGGCAGGCAGGTAGCCTGCGTGGCAGGGGAATAGCCAATAG
Organism: Candidatus Schekmanbacteria bacterium GWA2_38_11; assembly: GCA_001790645.1. GTDB lineage: Bacteria > Schekmanbacteria > GWA2-38-11 > GWA2-38-11 > GWA2-38-11 > GWA2-38-11. Next base: position 6,495 of record MGDB01000007.1, on the reverse strand, counting down.
GGAATTGGAAATAGAAAATCAGAAAATTGGGAAGTTGGGAAATTGAGAAGTTAGAAAGTTTCCTGGCAGAAATGTAGGGCAACCCAAAAGGGTTGCTTTTCTGCCGGCAAACAGGAATTAAGCAAGGCTTTAGCCTTGCCCTACGGCTGAATACTGACCGAGGCAAGATGCCTCGGCTATTATACCTTGACACTCCCACACTAATAAGAGCTTTCAAAATAGGGTTTTTCAAACAATATATCTACGAGGTTACCCTTGGCTTTATCATTGTGCAGACGTATTTCATAAAATTTTTTAAAATCAACAAACTCTGTTTCAAACTGTGAATAATCTATTTCCTGACCGGCTATATTTTGTGTTTCATACCATATCCTGTCCAGATGTTCCTCTAATAATTTTTCTGCCTTTCCCATTGTTTCAGTAAAAAGCTGGTTATCTTTTCCCTGACTCCGTTTGGTAAGTTCAGACTTCAGAATTTCATATTCAGCCCTGCATTGCTTAAACAGAGGCTCATCCCGGCTGATTATACTCGAAATAGTCCCAACCCTCATGTTTCTTATTGTTGTGCCGTCGCTGACGGGCTTATTTATTGCAAGCTTGTTTGAGAAAACCTGCACAAGGATTACCTCGTCAAGCCGCTTAATGAAGTAATTTTTAAATTCTTCATTAGAAAGCTTTTTTATTTCTGTGTCAGGCAATATCGGGTGGTAATGTGCGCAGGAAGTTATCAAGGTAAAGACAAAGATTAAAAAAAACCGGGAGATGGATTTGGTATTTACCATATTAACTCCTTAATGTTTTTATTCTTAAAAGATTTTACAACACAACCATTCTCTGATTCTCTGTGCAGAACTGCTGATTGACAGGGTTATGTTAATCAAAAATATAACCTGAATTCCCCGTGCGGAAGCACTGGGATGAAACGTTACCCTTTGTAGGGTTCATTCCCCGAACGAACCGAGTGAAATAATTATTTTAGGCACATTCGGGGAATGTGCCCTACATTTTAATAAATGCCACGCGCAAAAGCACATGGTAAATTACTTTAAAGTTGACTATAAATTCATTCAAAAATTTTGTCAAAGTTTTTTCACAATAAATTTAATTGCCAAAAAAAAAATCTTTTGTTACTAAATAAAGGTTAGTGATTATTTGCAAAATCCGCACGAGAAAGGAGAACGCTTTGCCCCGGGATAAGCTTGATAAGCTAAATACTCATGGTCAGTTTGAAAAGATTGTGAAAATAATAGAGATACTCAGAGGCCCTGATGGATGTCCCTGGGATAAAGAGCAGACAAGGGATTCCCTTAAGACATATCTGATAGAAGAGGTACATGAAGTAATAGAAGCCATTGAGGAAAAAAACCCAAAGCTCCTTATGGAGGAGTTGGGAGATCTCTTGTTTCAGGTATTATTCCATATCGAGCTTGCCAGGGAAGAGAAAGTATTTACTGTTAATGACGTTCTGGAATTTGTTTATGAAAAAATGGTAAGGCGACATCCTCATGTCTTTGAGGAGCGAAATGTAAAAAACTCCAAAGAAGTTCTTTTGCAGTGGGAAGATATTAAGAGAAGGGAAAAAAAAGACAAGAAGTCTTCTTTGGAAAGAATACCTAAAACTTTACCAGCCCTCCTTTATGCCCTGCGTTTACAAGATAAGGCTTCACGGGTTGGTTTTGACTGGAAATCTGTTGAGGAAGTTTATGAAAAGCTTAAAGAGGAGATCTCAGAATTCCACAAAGCCTTTGCCTCGGGGATAAAGGAAGAGCTTGAAGAGGAAATCGGAGACTTGTTTTTTACGCTGGTAAATATATCGAGGTTCCTTGCGATTAACCCTGAAGAAGCCTTAAAAAAAAGCTCTAAGAAATTTATTTCCCGTTTTCAGTTTATAGAGAGGGAAGTCGGGAAAAGCGGTAAAAATATTGAAAGTTTCTCACTTGATGAACTTGAGAAATTGTGGGAAAAGGCTAAATTCAAAGAAAGATAGGAAAATGTGAATGAACAATTCTGATTTTGTCCATCTCCATGTTCATACCCAGTACAGCCTTCTGGATGGTGCCTTAAAGATTAAGGATGCGCTGAAAAAGGCGGGCGAATTTAAAATGCCTGCCCTGGCAATTACCGACCACGGGAATATGTTCGGTGCAATCCAGTTTTACAAGGAGGCTCTGCAAATCGGGATAAAACCGATTCTTGGCTGCGAGGTATATATAGCGCCGGGAAGCAGACTTGAAAAGTCAACTCCAAGAGGAATTGCCGAAGCATCCTTCCACTTTGTGCTGCTTGTGAAAAACCTGACCGGGTATCATAACCTGATTAAGCTTGTCAGTAAATCATACTTGGAAGGGTTCTACTACAGGCCAAGGATAGACAAGGAACTTTTGGCAAAATATTCTTCAGGCCTTATTGGTCTCAGTGCATGCCTGAAGGGAGAGATTCCCAGTCTTCTCAGCCGGGAAAAGTTTGAAGATGCCTGCAAAGTAGCAGAGTTTTACAGGAGCATTTTTGATAAAAACGATTTTTATATAGAGATTCAAGATAACGGTATTGAAGCTCAAAAAACAGTAAACAAAAGACTGATTGAATTGGCAGGCAGACTTTCCCTGCCTGTTGTTGCCACAAATGACTGCCACTATCTTTCAAAATCTCATGTCCTTGCCCACGAGGTGCTTCTCTGTGTCGGGACAGGAAAAAATTTATCTGATACAAAGAGGTTAACTTTTTCATCAGACCAGTTCTACTTCAAATCACCTGATGAGATGAGGAATTCTTTTAAAGATATTCCTGAAGCAATCCACAATACGTTAAAGATTGCTGAAAAGTGTGATCTCAAAATTGAATTTGATAAGTCATACCTTCCGGTCTACCAGTCGCCTGAAGGTCTCAGCCTCGATGATTATTTAATAAAACTTGCAAAGGATGGCCTTGAGAAAAGACTTGAGAAGTTGAAGGCTGAAACCGGAGAAAAGGATTTTGAAAAAGTCTTCCTGTCCTACAGGAACCGCCTTGATGATGAACTGCGTATCATTACTGAAATGAACTTTGCAGGATATTTTCTTATTGTATGGGATTTCATAAAGTATGCGAGAGAGCAGAAGATACCTGTAGGTCCCGGGAGAGGCTCTGCTGCAGGAAGCGTAGCAGCCTATGCCCTTAATATAACTGATGTTGATCCTATCAAATACGGACTCATATTTGAAAGGTTTTTAAACCCTGAAAGAAAAAACATGCCTGATATCGATACAGATATCTGCAAAGACCGCAGAGACGAAGTAATAAAATATGTGAAGAACAAATACGGCAAGGATAATGTCGGCCAGATAATAACTTTCGGGCAGTTGATGGCAAAGGCAGTTGTGAGGGATGTGGGCAGGGTTTTAGGAATGCCTTATGCTGCTGTGGACAGCATTGCAAAGCTTATTCCTACCCAGCTAAAAATAACTTTGGGCCAGGCAATCGAGAAAGAGCCCGAACTGAAAAGGATTATTCAGGAGGACCAAAAGATAGCTGAACTCTTTGAAATAGCCAAAATCCTTGAAGGTTTAACCCGTCAGGCCTCGACCCATGCTGCAGGTGTGGTTATATCGCCAAGACCTCTTGATGAATTTGTTCCTCTCTATAAATCCTCTGAGCAGAAAGGTGGAAGTAAATCCGGCGAAGAAATTCTGACCCAGTACGCAATGGATGACATTCAGTCAATCGGACTTTTAAAGATGGATTTATTGGGCCTTAAGACCCTTACGGTAATCCAGAATACTATTGAAAGAATAAAGCAGAACAGGGAGGTAGAACTTGATTTGGACAATATTCCTATGAACGATTCTGCAACTTATAAGCTTTTCTCGGAGGCAAATACAGTCGGAGTATTCCAGCTTGAAAGTTCCGGTATGAGGGATCTTCTGCGGAATATTAAGCCAAATCTCTTTGAAGATTTAATTGCTCTGATTGCGCTTTACAGGCCGGGTCCTATGCAGAGCGGAATGAATGATGATTTTGTCAAGGCAAAACACGGGAAGAGGAAAGTCCGGTACGAACTGCCAATCTTAAAACCCATCCTCGAGAATACCTACGGAGTTATACTTTACCAGGAACAGGTAATGAAGATTGCTAATGAGGTAGCCGGATTTTCCCTTGCAGAAGCAGATATCCTGAGAAGCGCTATGGGGAAAAAGAAATATGAGCTTATGACCAGGCAGAGAGAAAAATTTATTGAAGGGGCAAAGAGAAAAGGTTTCGACTCTGCCAAAGCAGAAAAAATATTTGACCTTATGGCAAAATTTGCAGGCTATGGTTTCAATAAATCACACAGCACAGCTTATGCCCTGATAGCTTACCGCACTGCTTATCTCAAGGTCCATTATCCTGTGGAATTCATGGCTGCACTTCTATCAAGCGAGATGGACAACACAGATAAGATTGTAAAAAATATTGCTGATTGCAGGGAAATGGAGATAGAAATATTGCCGCCTGATATAAATGAAAGTTTCAGCGATTTTACCATAAAAGGTAATTCCATCAGGTTTGGGCTGGCAGCTATAAAGAATGTAGGTGTTCAGGTGATTGAGTCCATCATTAGGACAAGAAATGAGATTAAGCTCTTCAAGAGCCTTTTTGATTTCTGTGTAAATGTTGACCTCAGAGTTGTAAACAAGCGTGTCGTAGAAAGTCTGATCCTGTCAGGTGCCTTTGACCGGCTCGGAGGAAATCGCCATCAGATGGTTCTTGCATTGGATCTCTTCCTTGAAAGAGCGCAAAAAATTCAAAAGGAGAAACAATCAAATCAGGTGAGCCTGTTTGGCCATTTTGATTCTGATGAATCACCAGAGATCAATTCCTGTCCACTGCCTGATAGTCCTGAATGGCCGGAACATGAGTTACTGTCAAAGGAAAAGGAAATTCTTGGGTTTTATCTTACAGGTCACCCTCTGGCGCGTTACGCATCTATTATTGAGCGTGTGAGCAACTGCGATTGCGGGAGTCTTTCACAGAAAAATAATTCTTCGAACGGCGAAGCAGAGGAAAATTTTAACCAAACAGAGGAAAGTCCAAAAGTAAATAAACGGGAAGGTGAAGCAGTCAATATTGGAGGCCTGATAAAAGATTTCAAAAAGATTTTTAACAAGAACAATGAGGAAATGGCGTTCCTGAACCTTGAAGATTTGAACGGGGTAATAGAGGTTGTAATATTTTCTGATATTTACAAAAAATATTCCAGCCTCCTTGAGAAAGACACTCCTGTACTTGTAAAGGGAAAAGTGAGTTACAGAAACCATGCCCCTAAAATATTAGCTGAGAAGATTATCCCACTTGAGAAAGCTGAAGAAGAGCTGACCTCGAGAATTTTAATTGATTTCACCGCCAATGGTCTTTCTAAGGAACTACTCTTCAGTTTGAAAGAACTTTTGATAAGAGAAAAAGGGAAATGTTCTGTGACCCTTAAGGTCGCAACTTCTGAAAACCTTTTGGCTACTATTGACCTTGACCAGGAAATAAAAATAAGCCCCTGTAAGGAGATTCTCCAGGAGATTGAAAAGCTAACAGGGGAAGGGACTGTTCATTGTTTAATCCAGTAACCTCCTTGCCCCGACAAACCTTTTCTTCCAGTAAGAATTATTCAGATTTTCAAAAATCACTCCGCGGCTTGCAGAGGAATGCACAAATTTGTCATCCTCGATATATATCCCTACATGGGTAATTCCGTAAACAGAAGGGACTTCCATGTTAAAGAGGATACAGGGGAAAAAGCATGAACTCAGAAATATTAAAGGTTTTGTATTGAAGAAAACCAGATCTCCGTATTCAAGATCATCTTTATCTACTTTTTTTCCTGTATTATACTGCTCCCTCGCGGTTCTCGGCAGCGTTATTCCTGATTTTTTGTATACTTCCTGAGTAAACCCGGAGCAGTCAATTCCTTTCTGTGATGAATTTCCCCACTGGTAGGGAGTCCCTAAATAGCTTTGAATGGCCTGATGCAGCATTTCTTTCTTTTTATTTGCCTGGGAAGCGCATCCAATAGAGAGAAAAGCCAGAACCAAAAGAATATGGAGTATCTTCAATTCTAATTTTTCAAATTCCCACTGACCCCCCTTTTCCCCTGCCTGCCGGCAGGCAGGGGAAAAGGGGGATTTTATAGTGTAAGCCCTTCCTAAAGAGGAAGATTTTATGCTATTTGAAAAATGATAGAATCTTCTGCTCCCTATTTGGAAAAGGGGGATCAAAGGGGATTTTTTAATTATAAGTTTCATGTTTTTTTAAAATTTTCTGAAGTATTTTTTAGTGTGTGATTATAGTAAAATATTGTTCTTTTCAAATCCCCCCTCACCACCCCCTTTTTCAAAAGGGGGATTTTCAAAATTAATAAAATCATATCCTAAATTCCTTTATGGGTAAAGGATAAAGGTGAAATAAAGGTGAAATGAAATTGTGATAAGGATATTATAAAATGAATTACCCCCCAGCTTGGAGACTGTGTCATAATAGATGATAAGGGAG
>MGDB01000006.1:10770-13390 GCA_001790645.1 Candidatus Schekmanbacteria bacterium GWA2_38_11 | reverse complement strand
ATGTCTTTTAGCGGATACTCCAGCCTCTCAAAAACAGCCCGAACAGATTTCTCTATAAATGGAAAACGGGCAGGTATCTGGCATCCCCAAAATATGATATTCTCTCCCATCTTTCTATCTTCTTAATAATTTTAAAAAAGTAATTGTCATTTTTCTTAAAACGGAATGTTCTCAAATCTTATATTTGCCCAAAAAAAGCGTTTTGAAATGCAAAATTTGGGTAAATGGACTTGAGCTTTAAAAATTATAAATATTCAATAAAATGTCAAGAAATAACTTATATAATTCTATTCAGGTTTTGAGATTTCTGAAAAAATCTAAAAAAATAGAAATCTCTTGATTACAGCGATTAAAGAAAATTACACCGATTTGATTTCTAATAAGAATATCTGTGTAATCTTCTTAAAATCTGCGTAATCAGAGGTCTTCCTATTTATTTTTCAGAGACCTCGTTTTAAAAGGTTGACGTAAAATTTAAGGCTTGCAAAACTCATGCCAAGGGAAGATGCCTATAAATGATCCAAATAACTATTTGTTTTACTTATATTTTTTTGGAAAACAAAATTTTAATTCTTACCCCCTTGCATTTTTTCTATGCATTCTAACTTTCTCTCTGACTATGAATTAAGCAATTTTTATGATTTTTCCTGGCTTTTGGCTTTTAGAAAGAATTTCAAAAACAGATTTAAGCAGGCTGACCGAGAATTCCTTTTGTCATTGCAACACCGCCTGAATGACATTCTCCGTCAGCCTGTAAAAATTTCTCACAATTTTTTTATTTCCTGGGGAATTTTTATCTTAACCGGCTTTACTTTAACTTTGTCCTCTACGAGTTTTTTTGTATTAGCTACATTCAGTTTCTTAAAAAGAAGATTAAATTTTTGCTCAAGCTCCTCTGATATTTTCTTCCTTATATCTTCAGGCATATCCCACATTTTCTTTTTAAAAGGTCCAAAGCCCTTTTTCCGGGTTTTATAAATGAATTGTTCCTCGCTATCTGAATCCTTTTTCTCTCCTTTAAGTTCATTTCTTATGTACCCATAAATCTCCTCCCTCAAACTTTGGGGAAAATAAGAGCTGTCATAAATAATATTCTGAAACCCGGTTGCTAAATGAACTTCAACGGTATCAAACTGTGGAAATTTATCAAAGGCCTCTTCTGGCAATGTAGAAGCACCGTGCTGAACTGTCCCTCCAATGCTAAACTCCTCTCTACCAGCCTTTGAAAGATCTTTTAAGACATTAAAATCGAGCTTGACTTCAGCAATTTTCCCATCTGGCAGAGGTACTCCTCCGTGAGTTGTACCGGTCTGAACGCTGATTTTGCTTAATCCCTTTAGGCTTTTCCCTTTTTTGCCAAGCTCTTCATGGAATCCTTTTAAAAACTCCCTTAGCTCCTCTACAGTACTATTCTTTTTGCCAACTTCCCCTATCTCCCCGCCTACGGAAACAGTTATCCCTTCAGGTTCAATAGAGCGGATAAAAGCTGACAGCTCAGCAGTAACCTCGTAATTTAATCTCTGCTGTTCTCTTACAGAGTTTTTGCTTAAGTCAACTAAGGTAGATGCATCAATATCGATGTTATAAAAACCCGAATCAACTGACTCTTTTATAAGATCTTTTAGCGTCTTAATTTCTGCAGCAGAGTCTTTACTGAACTTAGAAGCACTAACCTGGTAGTGGTCTCCCTGGATAAAAACCGGACCTTTGTATCCCTCTTTGAGAGCTGCTCCCAAAACTACAGCCGTATATTCTGAAGGCTTCTGGTCTGTGTAGCCTATCTCTGACCTTGCGATTTCAAATATGAAAGCCTTAACATTATTTTTTATTGCAGCCCTGAAAAGTGCCCTCGCCGTATCATAAGTCATCCCCCTTATGTTACTTGCAGGCACTGTAATGTTGCTGTATTCACCATGAGCCCTTGCTTCGTACAGGCCCTGGATAGAAGAAGGGTAGATAGCAAGCTGCTGTGAACATTCCCATATAACCCATCTGCAAATTTCCCTGATTTCTTGGTCACCAAAAACAGCATTATAGACTATCTCATCAATAGTTTTTTGGTTAAACTTATCTGAATCTGCAATTTTAATTTTTTCACCATCTAAAGTTAAAATGCCATTGAGTGAAGCCTTAATTTCCTTTACATCCTTATAAAGCATATAATACTCCTCATAACTCCTCATAAATTATTTTTTTGATTCATCATAAATTGTATTTCTGACAAAAATAGTTTTAAACCCAAATATCAAAGCCTGAATGTAAAATCAAGTTCAAAACCTTAGATCCTCAATTAGCTGTATGTTTTAAGCTATAGGCTGTAGGCTGTAAAATTAATCAGAGTGTCAAAATTTAGCTGTAAGCTATCAGCTTTTCCGTCATTCCGCCTGCCTGCCGGCAGGCAGGTGCTTGACACGGAATCCAGGCTTTTTTCTCTGGATTTCATGACAGGAGTCAGTTCCTACATTTAGCTATCAGCTTGTAGGGCAAGGCGTTAGCCTTGCCCTATGCTGCCCTACATTCAAGCAAGACACAAGGTCTGTCCCCTACAATATCCACCGTTCACTATTTCCTGTTACGCAGGCTACCTGTCTGCCGACAGGCAGGAAGCCTGCGGCTATCA
>MGDB01000006.1:189-10657 GCA_001790645.1 Candidatus Schekmanbacteria bacterium GWA2_38_11 | reverse complement strand
GGAATAAAGACATTTCTGTCTTTCGGAACAACAATTACCTGCTCATTTGGACCAACTATCACTGCTTCTTTCGCAGTTGGTTTTTTTGAAACGCATCCTGCCATAATCCCTATAAAGAAAAATAGCATAAGGAGATAAATAAAAAATCCATTTTTCTTTTTTCGCATAAACCCTCTTTCATTATTTTATTATTTATCCTCTTTTTTATTAGTAAACGCCTTTTTTATTATCTCCCTGGCTCCTCCTATAGAAGCTTCAAGGGTGTCCTTTACTGCTTTACCTGTCTTGCTGCTAATCTCCTCAGCCGCTTCAACAGCACCGATTACTGCATCCTTAGTGATTTTTCCCACATCTCCACCTATATCTCTTGCTGCCTCTATCGCTCCTTCAACTGCGCTTTTAGCTGTTTTTGCTACATCTCCTCCGACCTCATTAGCACCTCTGACAGCCACCTGGATAACGTCCTTTACAACCTTACCTAAATCTCCTCCTATCTCAGCAACTCCTTCCAGAGTCCCTTTGACAGCGCTTTTTGCTACTTTGCCTAAATCTCCTCCTATTTCTCTTGTCCCATAAATAGCACCCCTGACTGCATCCTTAGCAACCCGTGCGACTTCAGACCCAATACTTTCTACGCCCCTTAGAGAATTTACAACAGTGTTCTTGACAAGGTTAAATACCTCACCAATTATCTCATCAACCCCTTTTAAAACATCAATAATCCCCTTTTGAACCTTTTTGCCCGCCTCTTCTACTTTCTGCTTTTCCATAGTTGGCCCTCCTTTTAAAGAATTAATCTTCAAAAAAGACCTTGAAACCTGTTTTATGTTTTATAGTTAATATTTTTTTATGTATTTTTCAAGGGATATTACTCTTTTTTGAGGGTTACAAAAAATGTTGTCTCACCTCTCTGGATAAGAAAAAGGATTCCTTTCTTAAGTTTTGTTTCTTTCATTTCTTTCTTAAATTCCCTCATATTGTCCACAGGCTTGCGATCGACCTCTTTAATGATATCCCCTCTCCTTAAACCTGCCTCTTCTGCCAAATTTCCCGGATCAACATCAGAAATTACTACCCCCTTTACCCCTTTTGCCCCAAGCCTCTCAGCAATATCAGGGGTCAGTTGCTGGACTGAGATTCCGATGTCAGCCTCTTCCCCTTTGCCTCCTTCTTCTCCTTCCTCAGTTTCTCCCTCACCAAAAGAGGCGCCTCCAGAAGGGTATTCTCCCATGGTGACTTCCATAGTCTTCTCTTTACCCTCTCTTATCACAACAACATCAATCTTTTTTCCAACCTCAGAAGAAGCAGCTTTCCTTGATAGCTCGTGGGAATTCTCAATTTCCTTGCCGTTAAACTTTACAATAACGTCTCCCCTCTTTATCCCTGCTTTCTCTGCCGGACCGTCTTTTTCCACATTTGCAACAAGCGCTCCTTTGGCTGACTTTAAATTAAAAGACTTTGCCAAATCTTCTGTTAAATCCTGGACTGCAACTCCAAGCCATGCCCTTCTTACCTTCCCCTTCTCCTTCAGTTGCGGTAAGACCTCTTTTGCAAGGTTAATCGGTATAGTAAACCCTATGCCCTGTCCTTGTGCAATTATGAGAGTATTTATTCCTACAACATTTCCATTAATATCAAATAGAGGACCTCCGCTGTTACCGGGATTTATAGAGGCATCAGTCTGGATAAAATCATCATAGGGACCGGCTCCTATAACCCTGCCCTTCGCGCTCACAACACCCACTGTTACTGTTTCTTCCAGACCAAAGGGATTCCCTATTGCCACGACCCAGTCACCAACCCTTAACTTGTCAGAATCTCCTAAAACAACCATAGGAAGCCCTGAGGCATTGATCTTTATAAGGGCTAAATCCGTTTTTGGGTCTTTGCCAATTACTTTAGCTTCGTATTCCTTCCCATTGGAAAGCTTAACTTTAATGTCATCCGCTTTATCTACCACATGATTATTTGTAACAATGTAGCCGTCTTTGCTGATTATAAACCCTGAGCCAAGGCTCTGTTGCCTGTATTCCCTTGGCATATTGCCAAAGAACCTGTCAAAAAAATCATCAAAGGGGTCCCTTTGCCCCGGTCCCTGCGGCCCTTGCCCGAAGGGTCCTTCAAAGCCAAAGAAGGGATGAACTCCCCTGCGTTGCTTTATTACCGTTGTTGTGCTGATGTTTACTACGGCAGGCTTTTCTCTTTCAGCAAGGTCTGCAAATGACTCAGGCCTTCCGCCGGGAGTGATAGGAGTTACAGTCTCCTTGCCTTCTTCCCAAAACTTACCCGCAGTTTTACTCAATAAGCCATGGAACACTGTATTTTGCGAAAGTTGAAAGACCGAGGAAAGATAAATTCCACCTATCAGTCCAGCTATAAGGACAATCACAAAGAGAACAGATTTTTTTGCCATTTCCTACTCCTTCATATTAGTATTATTTATTCCAAAACTGTTTATAAATTTTATAAGAAAATATGAAAAAGTCAATAGAAAAAATTGCTTATATTTACATAACTTACAGCTTAATGCTTAAAGTGGCTAATTCCGCTTTTTTCTGACTTTTTTCCTCTCCAAATGATGCTCATTAAAAAGAATTAGGCTGTAATTGTGGAGGCTTAAAATCAAAAATAAAACTTGATTTCCGCTTATTTTCCCATTATTGCTTTTAAACTTAAAAACTGAGTTAAAAGGATTCAAGGATTCTATGGCTCTATGATTCAAGTGAAAAAATCAAATACCACCATTTTGAATTTCCCTTGAATCCTCTAACCCTTTTAGAAAGGAAGTTGTAGGTTTTATGAAAATTGCCTATCTTGACTGCTTCTCAGGAATCAGTGGTGATATGATGGTAGGAGCCCTTATAGATTTGGGGCTTGATTTCAGATATCTTGAAAAAGAATTAAAAAAATTAAATATTTCAGGCTATAAACTGGAAATTGCAAAAGTAAAAAGGAACGGGATTAAGGGTGTTAAATTTGATGTAAAGGTTGATTTAGCTAAACAGCATCACAGGAATTTAAAGATAATAAATAATATCATAGATAAAAGCAGATTAAATAAAGAGATAAAGACTTTAAGCAAGGGTATCTTTAATAAAATTGCCGAGGCTGAGGCAAAAGCTCACGGAGTAAAAGTCAAGGATGTCCATTTTCACGAAGTAGGCGCAGTTGATTCCATCATAGATGTTGTTGCTACTTCTATAGGCATTAATTATCTTGGAATTGAAAAGGTTATTAGTTCTCCTCTTAATGTTGGGTGCGGTTTTGTAAAAACAGAGCACGGACTTCTTCCTGTTCCGGCCCCAGCAACTGCTGAAATTCTAAAAGGGATACCGTTCTACAATAACAATATTAGGGCAGAGTTGGTAACTCCAACAGGAGCAGCCATTGTTGCAGCAGTTGTGAAAGATTTCATCAGCCTTCCTGAAATGAGGGCTGAAAAAATCGGCTACGGAGCAGGCTCAAGAGAGATTGAAGGAATGCCAAACCTTTTGCGGATATTCCTGGCTGAGGAAGACGGAGAAAGCTCCCATTATGACAAAGACAGGATAATGGTCATTGAAACAAATATTGATGACATCTCCCCTCAGGTCTATGAGGAGCTAATGGAAAACATATTCAAAATTGGGGCACTGGACATATTTCTGACTCCAATAATAATGAAGAAGAACAGGCCTGCAATCAAAATCTCGGTCCTATCTGACCCAGAAACTGCAATAAAGGTCTATGACCTTTTATTCAGGGAAACAAGTACATTCGGAATCAGGAGCTATGAGGCTTTCAGGTGTAAACTTGAAAGAGAGATAAAAAAATTTAAGAGCAGCCTTGGAAATGTTGAAGTTAAATTAGGAAAGTCAGGCAGTAAGGTATTAAAAGTAGCCCCTGAGTATGAGAGCCTTAAAAAGATCTCAAGAGATAAAAAGATTCCTTTTATTGAAGTATTAAAAAGGGTTGAAGCAGAAATCAGAAAAAAGGGCAAATGGTAGTAAGGGCTATTTCTTATTTGATGTCAAAAGCTCATCAAGTTTTTTCTTTACCTGTTCATTTTTATTATCAAGTTCAAAGGATTTTTTCCACTCTACTATTGCTTTCTCCTTCTGGTTCAGCTTCATATAAATATCTCCCATATGGTCCCTTATAATTGGGTCATCAGGAGTAAATTTAATTGCCCCAAGGAGTTTCTCCCTTGCAAGTTCAAAATCGCCCTTCTTGAAATAGGCCCATCCAAGGCTGTCCAGGAAAAAGCCGTTTTCAGGCTCAAGCTCTATAGCTTTCTTCACGAGCTCTATAGATTCATCAAGATTAATCCCTTTTTCAGCAAATAAATATCCTAAGTAGTTATAAGCGTTTGAGTATTTCTTATCTATTTTTATAGTCTCTCTTAACTCTTTTACTGTGCTATCCATGTCCTTAAGCTTGTCATAGGCTGTGGCTAAATTAAAATGGTAATCAGCATTTTCGGGTTCAAGTTCAATAGCTTTTTTAAAGGATTTAGCAGCTTCATCAAACTTTTCAAACTTGAAGAAAGCAAGCCCCTTATAGAAATAGAGCTTAGGATTTGTCGGTTCTATCTCTAATGCCTTTTCAACTGATTCCAAAGCTTTTTGAGGAAGGTTCATATTCTGATAAATAAAACTCTGATGAACCCTTGCTATAACTGAGTTAGGATCATTCTCTAAAAGCTTTGTAGTCCCTTCCATAGCCTTGTCATATTGTTTAAGTTCTTCATAGGTCATGATAATATGCAGAATTGTCTGAACATCGTTAGGATTGTATTGCAGGGAATCCATGAAGGCCTTTAAAGCCTTGCCATATTCCTTCTTATCAAAATATATTAATCCTATCCAGTAATAATTAGACGGTTCATTAGGATTCATATCCTTAAGTTTTAGAAACTGCTCCATGGCCTTGTCTAAAAGATCCTGGTCAATATAGATCTCTGCAAGATTTTTTATTGCTGCGTCATTTTCAGGATTTAGCTCTATGAATTTCTTAAAAAAGGTCTCAGCCTCTTTAAATTCCTTATTCCCCCTGTAAAGGCTTGCAAGGTTATAAAGAGCTGAATCCATCTGGGGGCTGATATCGATGGCCTTCTTAAAAGCTTCTATTGCTTCTTTCTTTCTGTTTAGATTGGCGTAAGCAAGGCCTAATGAAAAATACCCGATAGGGAAATTAGGGTTTTCACTAACCAGTTTTTGATATATTTTGATGGCTTCGTTAAAATCTTTTCTTTTATTGTATATGGAAGCCAGCAGCAAATAGGCTTCAATTTTCGATGGTTCAACCTCTATAATTTTCTTATATGCTTCTATTGCTTTTGGAATCTGACCCGACCTGTTGAATATTTCCCCTATTATATAAAATATATTGGCACTCTGGGGATTTAATTCCATTGCTTTGTCTGATTCTGCTTCAGCTTTTTTCATGTCCCCGTCATTAAGGTAAAGAAGAGCTAAACCAGCATGAAGGTAGGCAGAAGAAGGATCAAATTTTATTGCTTCCAAAGTCTCATCAATAGCTGAGCCTGTATCACCCTTGGATTTACTTATTTCAGATAGCAGAAAATGATAAATTGCCTGGGGCGGAATAGTTTCTGCCTCCTTTAACAAGGAAGGGCTTAATTTCCCGCTTGCTCCGGCCTTATCTTTTTTAATTAAATTCTGTGCATATGAGCAATTTGAAACTGTACAAAGCAAAATCAAGATTATTAAACTCTTCCAAATAAGTTTCATAAATTATAACTCTTTTCCAGGTAAAATTTTGAATTTTGGAAATTCGGATCTTTTCTCTAATTTATCCAACTAAATCTTAACCCCTTACCTTCGCCGCTGTCTTATTGGCAAATACTTTAACAAGTATTATACTAATTTCATATAAAAAATACAAAGGAATTGCAAGGGTACACTGGGTAAAGATATCAGGGGTTGGAGTTACCACGGCTGCAATTACAAAAATTAGCAGTAAGGCATATTTCCTGTTTTTTGTAAGAGTTGAGAGGGATATTAACCCGATTTTAGCCATTAAAAGTAAAAAAACTGGAAGTTCAAAACATATCCCGAGGCCAAAAAGCAGCCATGAAATAAGAGAGAGGGCTTCATTTATTGTTATCATGGGTATTAACCCTGAAGCATATGCAAACAAAAACTTGAAACTAACAGGGAGTAATACAAAATATCCAAAACATGCACCACCGATAAAGAAAATAATTGATAGCGCTAAAAAAATAAAAGAATATCTTCTCTCATGTTTATATAACCCAGGAGCAATGAACCTCCAGAGCTGGAAAAGAATTAAAGGGGAAGCTACGAATGTTCCCATAAGAAGAGCTACTTTCAGATAAACCATGAAAGGCTGGATTGGATTGGTGAAGACAAGCTTCTGGTTAGCAGGCATTATTATTAAAAGGGGGGTCATCAGGATATTGAAAAGCTCTTTGGAAAAGGCGTAACAAACTATAAATCCTGCAAAAATTCCAACTACGCATATAATGATTCTTTTCCTGAGCTCTTCAAGATGCTCAAGAAAAGACATCTCTTCCTCACCTTTTTTCTCACTCTTTTTTTTCTCTGTTTTCACTATTTTCCTTTAATTTTTCCTCTGACTTTTCCTCTAAACCCGTCTCTACAGTGTCTTTTAACCCTTCGTATTCGCCTGTTAGATACTCCTTTGTGTCTTTTAATTCTTTGTATTCACCCTTTAAATACTCTTTTTCTTCTTTGAACATTTCTTCATCAATTGTTCCCTTTACCTCATCAACAGCCCTTCTGAATTCTGCAAGAGCTCTGCCAATGGCTTTGGCCACCTCAGGCAGCTTTTTTGGCCCTATTAATACCAGTGCCAGTATTATTATTACCAGCATCTCCTGAAATCCGATTCCCATCATATTACTTCCCAAAAAAATAATACAAAATTCCTAAAAAATAGAAAATGAACTACCCCACAGCAGAGCTGCGAGGTATCAACTTCCAGAACTGTTCAGGAACAGGTCTGTCATTCCGCACCCCGTATCTATGTACGGGGCATGCTTGATGCGGAATCCAGTTCATTTTAAAAGTTCCCCGTTTCATGGAAACGACGTCTGGATTCCTGCCTGCCGGCAGGCGGGAATGACGGTTGTTAATATTATTTTTACCCCGATGCAATGCATCGAGGAATTCTTTTGATTAAAAAACAACCTTTAAAAATCCTCATCTCCCTCGATGAAAGGGAAAAATACAGAATCAATTTCCATTTTCAGAAAGTTATAATTTATGAAAATTACGTTAATTTTTTTCAGTTGTCAATAAAAAGCCTTTTCTATTTTAATCTTTGCTTTCGCTTTTAATGACAGGTAAAATAAAAATTAAGGATATTAATATAGAAAGCTAATTATAAAATGAATGGGAAAAATAAAGCTTCCGCAAGGTAAAAGCGTAAATAGTTATTATGACGAAGAGGCAGATGTGCTTTATGTCTCTTTTGGAGAACCTATGCCGAGCGAGGTTCTGGACTGACGTCCCCTATCCTTTTCGGGTTCGACTTCCGTTGGGACTATAAGGTCAAATTCTATTCACTCATTTCATTTTTTTCTTACACTCCTTATAACATATAACTTTACTCTTTTTCTTCTTCTCTTTTTAGGCGGGAATAGGCTGTGCTTTCTTTTTTCTCTTCTTCTCTTTAAAACCCTCAAAATAAAAATAAGTAAAATGAAAAGTCCTAATAGACTAATATTATAAATATCCAAATATATTCCCCTTGTAAGCCATTATGCTGCCAGTAACAATCTCTTCAAAATTTACTGCTTCTTTTGGGTCAAGTTTTTTAGCCATTGGTTAGATTACTCTATTATTAATTATATCAGAAAATTATGGAGGGTCAAGCTTTTTATATATTTTCCCCTGAGTGTAAAAACGGAGGGTAAAAATATATTGCGTTTATGATTTTATATGCCGGCATATAAAAAGGAATGGAGTTTAATTAATAGTTTTAGGCTGTAAGATAAATTAAGAAGAGCAAGAAATAGAGCTATGGTCAAAAGAAGATTTGGACAATATCGAAAAAAGAATTAGAGAAGAGATTATTCCTATGTTTGAACAAATTATATCAAACAATAGTAAGAAAAGGGTACGATTGTAATAGCTCAATAATTCGGTAACTTTTTGGAGTTTATCAAAAGGTGTTTCATAATTCAAGCCATCATGTTTTCTTCCCTTTTCTTTCCATCTACTACCTCCCCCTTATGGCTACACCAAAGACAGTGCTTTTAACTTCTCCTTTAATTCTCTTTCTGAAGGCAATGTCAGTTTATACTTGGAGGCAAAAACTTTATTATTAAGTCCTCCCAAAAACATATCTTGCAAATATGTCATCTTTCTTTGAACAGAGAATAAGCCCTATGGGGTCATTCTCATCTTCTGTCTTTTTAACTCTCTCACAGACCAATTACTTTGAATTGCTTTTTGTTCATAGAAGGAACGGGCAAGATGTTCTTCAACTTTTAAAAGTTCGCAATGCGGAATCCAGATTATTTTTTTCTGGATTCCCGCTTTCGCGGGAATGACGGCCGTTAATATTGTTTTTTACCCCGATGCAAAGCATCGAGGAATTCTTTTGATTAAAAGAATAAAACTTTTAATCTTTAATTTTTATTTACATCTTCTACAAACTTTATTAACAAATCATTTTAATTTAATAATTTTAAATCCTGAAAGCGGAGCTTTTATTTAACCAATCACAGAGGAGGCAAAGATGGTAGATCTGCCAGAAAAATTTTTACTCTGGAATTATGCAGGAAGAAGAAAACATATTATGGAAAACCTTGAGAAGGAGATGTCATTTTCAGAAGCCATGATTGGTTTTCTGTCCCATACCCCCACCCTCTGCACTGCTTACCGGAAAGATGACGGTACAATATTTGCGAACGGAAAGGTTATTGGAGCGGGTTATGTTCTTAAAAAGGAGCATATACCTGAAGCTGTGGCTGCCTTTAAGAAATACCTGAAATCCCCCTCTGAAATCGGAAGCAGGGGAAGCAGGGAATTCAAAGAATACCAGAGGGGAGCACTGGAACTTCTCTTAAAATATCATTATCTTGAAATGGACGAAGCAAGAAAAAAACTTGATTTTACAAAAATACAGTCAATTGAGCTTGTAGGTTATAATAAAACTGATCCGGAGCTTCCGGCTCATGGTTGGGAATCTATTCAGAAAAATAAGGATGTCTGTCTTATATATTACTGTCCGCCTTATTTAAGCTTTGAGATAAGGTGCAGTGTTGGAATCCATTACGAAGGACTTTATCATGAATATGTCAATCTTACCCATGACCTTTATCATGGTGGAAACATCGAAGAATGGCAAAACCAGCCTGCTTATATTTTCAATGTAACTTCAGTTCATGATAACAGCGCTACACCGCAGGGGTTTGGAAGAAAGATTGCATGAAGATTAGATAGAGGGTCTATGGATCAAGGGTCAGAGAGTCAAGTTAAGATCAAATCCCCCTTGCCCCCCTTTTCTAAAGGTGGGAGTCTTATTAAGAATTAAATCCTGTTATTTTATCACTTACTCTTCAGGATAAATAGCTCAGGCATCTTGCCTGACTCTCTGAAGGCGACTAAAGTCGCCCTTACCCAGCCTTCTTTAATTTCTCCTTATAATTTCTTTCTATAGAGCTTATTGAGTCATCAAGCAGTTTCATAACATATTTTGGATTATGAATTCCCCAGCTTCTGTCATTCTTAATTAGCTTATAATTCGTATAGGCATTTTCTAAAATAAGCTCAGGATCATTTTCAAAGGGAAGAGTCCCGCCTCTATGACATATGGCACATTTATCCCCTGGTTTAAAACTTGGCAATTTACCATCATTTAATGATCTCAAAAGCTCGCCTAATTTTATCCATTTCTCATAGACACTCTTTTGGAAATTGTTTCGATTGAATGTTTTAAGCCTATGGTGACATTCCTGGCAGGGAGAAAGATTTAAGGTATCATCTTTATCATCTCCATACCTTTCCTTAGCGGGATCCTCATAGCGGGGACCAAAGCCCCCTAAAATATTATTCTCACCTGCATCCCTCATTCTCAGGGTATGGCCGCCAACAGCCCTTACGCCATTTCTATCCGCAGTAGCTATATTCCTGTCCATGTGACAAAGAAAGCATTTCTTTTTAGTATTATGCGGATTTACAAAATCATAATTTTCAGACGGATATTCATAGCCATTTTTAATCTCTCCGGCAAATCCCTCCAGCACTGAATTCTGCCATTTTTCGTAATGGCATGTACTGCAGATATTTTCTTTCCCTGCAAGCCTTAACCCATAGGGAGATTTGTTAAAAACCGGATGGGAGTTGTGGCATGCCTGGCATGTTATTCTCGGCTCATTTTTCTCTGGAAGTTTTGAAAGATCGGGCATTAGCGGTCCAATTGACATCAGCCTCTTTTTGTACTGGAGTTCATGAAAGCTTATTCTCTCAGCCTC
>MGDB01000006.1:0-168 GCA_001790645.1 Candidatus Schekmanbacteria bacterium GWA2_38_11 | reverse complement strand
ATAAGATTTTGCATAGTGACATTTATAGCAATTTACAAGAAGAGGTTTTGCAATTTCAGTAAACCCATAGGATTCAGCATCGCTATGCCTTGATTTTTCCCACTCGTTATACTGCTCATGGCATTGCCCGCAGACCCCTGATTCCAGGCTAATATTTATGGTTTTCTT
>MGDB01000005.1:14020-16784 GCA_001790645.1 Candidatus Schekmanbacteria bacterium GWA2_38_11 | reverse complement strand
ACTGGATAAAAAAAGATTTTAGAGCTGCTTTAAATAAAACAAAATTTGTCAACTTCCTGTCCATACTCCGGTCTATCTATTCTCCAGTATTAACTTCAATATAATTGTTGTTAAGATACCGAAAAAAAAATAAATATAATTCCTTTTTGCCAAAACACTTTCTAAAACAACTGCAATCCCTAAAAGAGGCATTAACACAAAAAATAATTTAAAACCTTCATTAAAATTCACAGGCAGGAAAAAATAACTTTTGCTTATAACTGTTGTTATAACAATAGTTGATACCAAAAGAAAAATGAAATTTTTTATAAAAAAGAAAATACATCCTGATAAATTCGTAATACCTATTAATGAAAATTTCCCATCGGTTATCAGCTTTTCAGCTTCTTTTACCCAAAAGGCATTAGCTTTTCTTACAAGAATATCCAATTTTTGTTCAAAAATAAGAAGAGGAAGGCCAAGAAAGATACTGAAAGCTGCAATCGACGTAAATGAACCGTCCGGTTGCGATAAACTGTTTGAAACCTCAATTGTTGAAGCCGTGACAAGCACTGATGCTAAAGTAGAATTATATACTATAGCTGCACCGATCTGCAGTGAAGGTAACCAAATTAACTGCAAAACTATACCTACTGCAATACCATAAGCAAAGTTACCCAGCAGAAGGCCCATAACAGGAGCTGCAACTATCGGTTGAGAAATCATTGTTTGAAAGATTGCGGTCCTGTCAAGCCCGATTAGGCCTCCTACTATTGAAGTAATTAAAAGATTCTTTATCAAATAAACAACCTCATTATTTTAAAACTTTTCCATCAAAATCTGTTGGATATTTTTAAAGGATTCAGAAGGAGTTGGTTGAATATTTATCTTAATGCCGAGGTTTAATAATTTTTTAAGAATCTCTGCATCCTCTTGGTCCAAAAAAATTGTTTCAGAGATTAACCTTTTGCCTTTTGCAAATCTCAATCCACCTAAATTGAGACTGTCTATTTTTAAACCTAGAGTGATAGTCCGAACTACATCTCCCAAATTTGAAAATAGAGCTAAGGTCTTTTCGTTCTTTTTCAGGCAACTATCAATTTCACCTATTGAATCTGCCACTGTTGTTATCAGTACCTTAATATTGGATGGAACAGCGATCTCCATGGCTAACTTCTGCAAAGCATCGTTTGTAACCTTATCATCTATTACAACAATCTTAGTAGCATTAAGAAATTTTACCCACCCTTCTATTACTTGTCCATGAATTAATCTGTCATCAACACGAAAGAATATCGGATTCAATGGGATTTCCTTTTATAAGCTACTTCTTTCTTTTTTAAGGATTTGACTTGCAACTAAGATATGTTTCTGGCCATATTCTTTGATGGTTGAGACTATTTCTGAGAGGGCTCCTTTTTTTCTTTCAGTAGAAAATTTGATTAACATTGGAAGATTTATTCCTGTTACAACTTCAATCCTGTTCTCTTCAAAAAAACAAAGACTCAGGTTCGAAGGAGTTCCTCCAAACATGTCAGTTAATATGAGAACTCCTTTTCCTTCATCAACCTCATTTAGAGCTTTGGTAATATTTTCTCTTATAGTTGCCTCGCTATCTTCAGGCCGAATGGCTACAGATTTTATTTTTTCTTGTTGACCAATAATCATCTCGGCAGATTTAATTATCTCCTCTCCAAGAGATCCATGTGTTACAATAATAGCTCCTATCATTGCTTAAACCTATTAATAGAGTTATTTTTTAAAGCTTTTAAATTGTACGGGCTTCTTCCCTGATTTTTGACAGCAATTTCTGATTAAGCTCTTCAGCCGAGTGATAACCCATTTTCTTAAGCAGATGATTTCTTGCCGCCACTTCAATAATCATTGACATATTCCTTCCTGGTGCTACAGGCATCTGAATTTTCTGGACCTTTACACCAAGAATTTTATGAACCTTTTCATCCAGTCCAAGTCTGTCATACTCGGTGGAAGTTCTCCATTCCTCTAATTCTACAACAAGCTCAATTTTTTTTGACGAACGGATAGAAGTCACACCAAAAAGGTCTTTTATATTAATTATGCCAAGCCCTCGAATTTCCATATGATAGCGTATGTCCAAAGAACTTTGGCCTACCAAGGTTTTTGAAGAAGTCTTCTTTATTTCCACTACATCATCAGCAACTAACCTATGACCTTTAACCACAAGATCTAAAACAATTTCGCTTTTCCCTACACCGCTTTTCCCCAGGATCAGAACTCCAACTCCAAATACTTCTACAAAAACACCATGAATAGTTATTGTAGAAGCTAAGCGGTTTTCCAGATAAGTGGTGATATTTGATATAAGATCAGAACTTGGGAGATTTGATTTAATAAGAGATATACCTCTTTGCTCAGCTGATTCAAGAATTATAGCTGGAATCCGTGGGACCCTGGATATTACCAGACAAGAAATTCTGGAACTAAAATAATCATCTATAACTTTTTTTTGCTCTTTTTTAGACAAGGTCCTGAAAAATGATATTTCAGAATTCCCGAAGATTTGAACACGGGATGGATGGAGGTGTCTTAAAAACCCAACTAACACCAATCCAGGTTTTTGGATTTGAGGATCACTGATTGTATTCTCTATGCCTAAATTCCCGGTTAATGGAGAGAGTTGTAACTCTTTCCCCATTTCATTTAATAAATCCTTAACTCGGATGAATTTAGCCATTGTATTTAATATTTTGAATCTTCGAGTTTAAATATCTCCATTATTTCCCGAGAACTCTTAGCCTTAATC
>MGDB01000005.1:2690-14011 GCA_001790645.1 Candidatus Schekmanbacteria bacterium GWA2_38_11 | reverse complement strand
CTAAAATCTGGATTTTTAATCAACCGTGAAAGCCTTGCCAGGGCTTTAAGGTGAATCCCTGCAGATTCTTCAGGTCCCATTAGAAGAAAGAATAAATGAGCAAATTTACCATCAATTGAATCAAATTCAACTCCTTCAACTGACCTGCCAAAAACCAAAAGTTCTTCGCTCAGAGACGGGAGTTTCCCATGCGGAATGGCTACACCATCTCCTATTCC
This sequence comes from Candidatus Schekmanbacteria bacterium GWA2_38_11, assembly GCA_001790645.1. Taxonomy (GTDB): domain Bacteria; phylum Schekmanbacteria; class GWA2-38-11; order GWA2-38-11; family GWA2-38-11; genus GWA2-38-11. The sequence goes on along the minus strand of MGDB01000005.1, from coordinate 13,793 downwards.
GGTACTCCCAAGTTCTTCTCTTGCCTCAAGGATTTTTACTATAGCATCAGTATCATGCTTCAATTTAAAAGAAGTTACCAAAATATTGGACAGTTCCCTGAGGACACTCAATTTATTTCTGGAAGTAAGGTTAGGTAATATACCTTCCTCTTTCATAATATCAGATATTTTCATTATTCAATACTATCCTCTACGGAACTATTAACTCAGCAGAAATTTCAGCTAATATCAGGTTCTACAAGTCCAATATTCCCGTCTTTTTTTTTATAGACAACATTAACTGTATTTGTCGCTGCATTAGTGAAAACCAAAAATTGGTCTGAAGATATTTTCAACTGTAACATAGCTTCTTCAGGTGCCATTGGCTTTGAAGCAAACCTTTGCGATTCAACCAATTGCCCAATCTCTGATTTAGTCTCTGGACTCTCTGTGTTTTTGCTCTTAGTAGTTTTTCTTCTTAACGTCTGTGTGGTATTTTCCTTCCTGTTCGATTGAGTTGTATATTTAGATTTTCTTTTCAAAAGCTGCCGTTCAATCTTTTCTACAACCTGGTCAATCGAAGCATACATATCTCCTGTCTCACCCTTGCTGTTGATATTGACTCCGTCTAAATGGATGGTAATTTCAGCTAGATGCCTGTATTTTTCCACTGACAGGACAATATGGGCTTCGAGGATGTTATCTATATATTTAGTTAATTTATTTACTTTTGCTGTAGCATAATCCCTTAATGCAGGGGTTAATTCCATATGTCTGCCAGTTACTGTTATCTGCATCATCCCTCCAATTCTGCGTTATAATTAAAAAAATAACTTTTATAAAGTTATTTTTTGAAAATAAATTAATACCAAAAATTGTTTTTTAAAAAAGTGTTTCTTTCCTCTTCCCTGAAGGAAGTATCCCTAATTCTTCTCTATATTTTGCAATAGTTCTTCTTGCTAAATTTATCTTTAGCTCTTTCATAAGCTGGACAATTTTTTTATCACTAAAAGGATTTTCTTTATTTTCTCTTGCAATAATATTTTTCATCATATTTTTTATAGTTACACAAGAATATAAGTTACCCTCGGTGCTGGTTACACCGCTTGTGAAGAAATATTTTAGTTCAAACAGTCCTTGCGGTGTATACATATATTTGTTGGTTACCACACGGCTTACAGTACATTCATGAAGTGAAACATCCTTCGCAACTTCTCTTAAAACCATAGGTTTCAAGTGAGATATACCATGGTCGAAAAAATCCTTCTGCCTGTTAACTATACTTGTTGCTACTTTATAGATAGTGAGCTGTCGTTGCTGGATAGTCTTTAAGAGCCATACCGCTGACCTGTATTGTTGGTCGACGTAGAGTTTAGTTATATTGTTTTTATTGCCCCTTCGTGATAGCATTTCTTTATAAAACGGGTTAAATCTGAGATTGTTCAATCCATCGTCATTCAAATAGATTACATAGTTCCCATCGATTTTAACTACGTAAATATCTGGTATAACATAGCCAGTTTCTTCGGTTACAAAATTCCTAGCAGGTTTTGGTTCAAGAGTCCTAATTATTTTAAGCGATTCAACAACCTCCTCTTCTGTTACCTGGCAGTTCTTGGCTATTTTTTTAAAATTTAATGATTGCAAATCCTGCATATGGTCAGCAATAATTTTTATGACCAATGGATTATTGATTCCCCTTTGGTTAGCTTGCGTAAGGAGACATTCCTGCAGGTTTTGTGAACCTATCCCTTCCGGTTCTAATTCCTTTATCATGCCATGGACTTTATAAGTTAAATAAGGATTTAAATTATTCTGTTCAATCAGTTCGTTTAATGGAGTTGCAAGATATCCGTTTTCATCAAGATTACCAATAATAAAGCTGCCGATTTCTAATTCTTCTTTTGAACTGCAGATTAATTTCAGTTGGCTTATAAGGTAATCAGTAAGAGTAACTTTAGCAGGTAATATATTTTCAAGCTGAGGAGGGTCTTCTTGGTAGTCGGAGTTAAAGTTAGTTCCAAAGTTATCCTGATAAGGCTGGATGTAGTCCTCCCAGTTTTCTTCCTTTATTGTTTTTTTAATATCAATATCATTTTCATATTTATCTTTTTTAAGAACATTTTCATCTCGCTCTTCCCTTTCAACTGCTAAGACTTCCTCAGTCTCCTCCTGAAAATCTCCATTAGCCTCTTCTAAGCAAGGGTTTTCCAACAGCTTTTCCTGAACCAGTTGCTGCAACTCTAATCTTGAAAGTGTAAGGAGTTTTATTGCATTTCGAAGCTCTGTTGTCATAACGAGCTTCTGTATTTGTTTGAGTTGTAATTTTATCTCCAGTGCCATAACTTTTTATTTCAAGAAAGTAGTTGGAACCTGTCTCCAAGAAATATTCTTCTTACTTTTTTACTTCCTGCTATTTCATCCGGAGTACCTTGCTCAAGAATTTTACCTTCATTTATTATATACGCCCTATCAGTAATATGGAGCGTTTCTCTTACATTGTGATCAGTTATTAAAATACCAATACCCTTATTTTTCAGGTGATGAATTATTTCATGGATGTCATCTATGGCTTTGGGGTCGATTCCAGCAAACGGTTCATCCAGTAGTATAAATTGGGGCCGTGAGATAAGGCTTCTGCTTATCTCGACTCTTCTCCTTTCACCTCCTGAAAGCGTATAGGCCTTGTTTTTTGCCAGGTGAGTGATACGCAGTTCGTTCAGCAGCTCATCAAGCCTGTCTTTTCTTTCTTCATCTGAAAATGGATACATTTCTAAAATTGCGAGAAAATTTTCTTCTACAGTTAGTTTCCTGAATATAGATGGTTCCTGGGGAAGATATCCTATTCCCTTCTGTGCCCTTTTATACATAGGCAGGGTTTCAATATTTTCTTCATTCAAACAAATTGTCCCTTTGTCAGGATTTGTCAGGCCTATAATCATATAAAAAATTGTAGTTTTTCCTGCACCGTTTGGACCCAACAGGCCTGTAACTTCACCACTGAAAACTTCCAGAGATATATCGTCAACGATTTTCCTGTTTCCATAGCTTTTAACTAAATTTGAAACAGTTAAAGATTTCATTTTGTCTGATCCTTTGCTACTTTCTTTTCTATTGTTTTAGGCCGAATCTGAACATCAGCAATTTCTACGAGAATACGGTCTTCATTCAGGAAAAGAGTTATTTTATCTCCTTTCAGAACATCTCCCTTTTGCCACAGCCTTGGATTACCTTCAAGGACAATTTTTTGTCCATTTTCATAGTAAGTCGCTTTAGAAGCAACTGCATTTTTGTCTTCCTGATTTACCTTTACATTTCCCAAAGCTACAATCCTGTCAATTTTTTTCTCTTCTCTTTCAAAATAAATTTCCATCCTGTCTGACCAGAGAGTTGTATCTCCCCTGACCGCTTTAACATGTCCATAAAAAATAACAAGATTCTTTTGGTTGAAACCTTCCATCCTTTCAGAAGTAATATTAAGCGGGATATTATTATCGCGACCTGAACTTTTGCCAAATGCATCTAAAAGCGAATCCTGTCCCAGAGTAATATTAACTAGGATGAAAAGATATAGAACAAGAAATAGTGCAAAAAGGTTTAATCTCAATTTTTTCATATTTTTGACTTTTTCGAAGAAGATTTATTTAAGTTAGAACTCTTAGATTTAATGTTTTTTAAAGCCTCTTGCGTTGCAGTAACACTTACTTTACTTACAATCTCCATCCTTTCATTATCAATGTCCGCTTTAAGACCTTCCCCAGTAACCTTAAAATTATTCCCGTAGAGAATAATCGGCTCTGTTGTTGAAATGACTCTTTTGGAACCATCCCATAACAGTTTTTCGGTTTCAAATGTGTAACCTTCACTGGAAACTGCAGTGATTTTCCCCCTTGAATAAATATTAGCGATGCTCATATCGACATTTGACAGATCTTTATCTGCATTTATATTAACTACTGCTTTTGCTCCAGAAAGGATGAGTTTTTTCCCTCCATTGTAGATATAGGTAAGGGAGAAATTTTTCAAAACACCTTTACCCTTTTCCTGAAAAAACTTGGCGCTGTCTGCTGAAAGGATATATTTACTCTTTTTTTCAATTTCCTGAGAAAAGTGTAGAGGCTCAATACTTATAGTAGCCTTGTCTTTCACCATTTTAGCTTCTTTTTTATCCAGTTTTCTCAAATTCTCAGTAGGATAGTTAAATATGGCTATTAATAGAAACAGCGATGATCCCAGAATTATATAAAGTAAAGTTTTATTTTTTGCAGATCGTAATAATCTTTTCATTCGATTCCTTCCCCGTCTTTCCTGTAATATCTTCTGGTTAAATCATTCCACCTGTTTTGCTTTTTCAATATAAAATCTATTAACTCCCTCACAGCTCCTCTGCCACCTTTTAGCTTAGTAATATAATGAGCTTCTTTTTTTACGTAGTCAAATGCATCTGCAACAGTTGCTGCTAATCCTACCCTCTTTAATACCGGAATATCCACAATGTCGTCCCCAATGTAAGCAACCTCTTCATTCTTTAATTCGAACTTTTTTAAAACCTCGTTAAAAACCTTCAGCTTGTCTATAGCATTCTGGTGGATTTCACTTATTTCCAGCTCCCTTCCCCTCTTTTCAACTATTGGTGACCAACGGCCGGTAATGATTGCAAATTTTATTCCAGACCTCTGAGCCAATTTAATGCCATGGCCGTCTTTGACATCGAAGGATTTAAATTCCTCATTTTTACTATTAAAGCTTATCCTTCCATCAGTTAAAACCCCATCAACATCCAAGATGATTAGTTTTATTTTTTTTGCCTTCTTTGCTGCCTCAGAAGAAACTTTCAATAAATTTTCACCTGTACCTCTAAATCTAAACTATTCCTGTTTTCAGGATATCATGAAGATGAATTACTCCTTCAGGCATATTTTTTTTATCCAGAATAACTAATGAAGTAATGGAATATTTCTCCATTACCTGTAAAGCCTCCACTGCCAGTGAAGAAGCTTTTATTATCTTAGGGTTTGTTGTCATAATTTCCCCGGCTTTCTTGAGCAGAAGGTCTTGATGTTTTTCAAGTGCTCTGCGCAGATCTCCATCTGTTATTATTCCGCAAAGTTTACCTTTCCCATTGACAACTGTAGTTACCCCGAGTTTTTTTGAAGTAATTTCAAGAAGGGCTTCTTTCATTGAATCATTTGAATGGATCAGTGGCAGTTCTTCCCCTCTGTGCATGAGATGATCTACTTTAAGTAATAGCTTTTTTCCCAATTGTCCACCAGGGTGGAAAAAAGCATAGTCCTCCTTTTTAAAGCCCCTCTTCTTTAACAGGGAAATTGCAAGGGCATCTCCCATAGCTAAAGCTGCTGTAGTACTCGCCGTTGGAGCAAGTCCTAAAGGACAGGCTTCCTTATCCACACGCACATCTAATGTAACATCGCTTTCCTTTGCTAACAGGGATTTCAAATTTCCTGTCATTGATATTAATTTTATCCCAAGCCTTTTTATAGGAGGCAGCAGGTCATTAATTTCCCTTGTTTCACCACTATTTGATATAGCCAGCATGACATCGTTTTTCATAACCATACCGATATCTCCGTGGCCTCCTTCTGCTGGGTGAAGGAAAAAAGCCGGCGTTCCGGTGCTTGCAAAAGTTGCAGCAATTTTATTTCCAATCCAGCCTGATTTCCCGATACCAGTGACTACCACTCTTCCCCTGCAGTAAAAAAGGATATCAACAGCCTTTATGAATGATTCATCAAGCCGTTTTATAAGTTTACTAATAGCGTTTGCCTCAATTTTTAAAACTTCTTTTGCAGTTTTAAGTACCATAAAAAATAAAAAAAGTTTTTTAAAAACCAATGCGTTAAAATCATTATTTTCTTTGGGAATTTACCTTTTTTGGGAACGATTGTCAAGGTTTTTCAGGGGCAGGAATTTTAACAAAAATCAGGGAAATAGAGGAAATCTTTACAACCAAACCGGTTAGAGCAGATTATTATGAAAAATATGACATTTTAGCGTCAGTTCCATCAAAATAAAAGCTCAAAATTACAGCTTTAAGCATGAACCTCATTCTTTTTTAGCTTTCATTTGTCAACTCTCCTGATGGGATCCTTTCCAACTTTCCTTTTTTGTCCTTTAATACCAGAAAGCCCATCTGGTCAATATCTATAGCAGTTCCTTTTAAGAGATCTTTTCCGGCTCTAAGTGTTACCTCCTTACCCAGGGTATGTGATAATTCTTTATATCGCTTTAAGATTGTTTCTTTTCCATCCGGCTCTTTTAACAAGAGAAAATACCATTTCTCAAGTTTTACCAATAAGCGCTCTAAGATGTTTTTCCTTGAAATGATATTTCCGTCTTTCTCTATTCTCAGCGATGTAGGAGTGTGGAGATATTCTCCCTTAAAAGTCTCATTGTTTACATTTATCCCGATCCCTAAAATAAGAAACTCAAGCCTATCCTGAATGATACTGCCTTCAATTAATATTCCACTAACTTTTTTTTCCCTTATCAGAATATCATTTGGCCATTTTATTTTTGCATCTAACCCCATCTCTTCCTTTATAGTTTCTGCTGTTGCAATTCCACTTATAAGAGAGATAAAAGGTATAATTTCCTTATTCAGCTTTGGTCGAAGGATGATTGAAACATATATCCCCAGGTATTTTGGCGATTCCCAATTTCTGCCCCATCTCCCCTTACCATGAGCCTGGGATTCAGCAATGACTAATGTGCCCTCTTTCGCCCCACTATCTGCCATTGCTTTTGCTATATCATTTGTTGAAGATGTTTCCTCAAAATACTCAACATTTTCGCAAAACATTTTTGGCAGAACAAGTTTTGATATTATTTCCGGTGTTAATTTCTCAAAGTTTTCTGTCATATAGTAAAATTATAAAATATCTTGACTTTTAGTCAATTAGAAATATTTAATAGATTTGTAGTTTTTAAACGTTTATACTATTTTAGTATAAGAGAATAATGCACAATCACCGACTAATAGCTGTCAAAGGGGAGTGATAAGAAGATGCTTTTCAATTATGCATCAAAAGAGATTATTGTTAAGATTGTTTATTATGGCCCTGCACTCAGCGGGAAAACTACGAATCTCGAATATATTCACAAAAAATCAAATCCTCAGACCAGGGGTAAATTAATTTCTCTTGCAACAGAGACTGACAGAACCCTTTTTTTTGATCTTCTTCCCATGGATTTAGGAAAAGTCAGAGGATTTTATATCAAGCTTCAACTCTATACGGTGCCTGGTCAGGTAAAATATAACAGCACTCGTAAACTGGTTTTGAAAGGAGTTGATGCAATAGTTTTTGTTGCCGACTCCAGTAAAGGACTCGTTGAAGCAAATATTGAAAGCATGAAAAATTTGAAAGAAAATTTGAAAGAATTAGGAATAGATTACACTACAATTCCTGCTATCCTGCAATTCAATAAACAAGATTTATCTGATCGAATCAGCAAAGACGAGTTGGATTCACGGATCAATGATAGGAAATTACCTTGCATTGAAGCCAGCGCTATAAACGGCTCCGGAATTTTTGAGACATTAAAAGAGATCTCTAAACTTGTTCTTGATGTCTTAAACAAAAGTTATGAAATTGCTGGCCCTAAAACTACCCTTGGAAAAGATGACACCGCCAAAACAAACAGCGAAAGAAATATTATCCAGGAGGAAACAAGTAATTCATCAGAAACTGTGGATCTCACAGGAGATGAAGGATTAAATAATAAAATTTTACGTTTACAATCTAAAATTATATCCTTGAAATCTGTTAGTCATGATTTATTAAATGAGTTAATTTCCTTAGAACAATTGCTGGCAGATTTAAAATCTAATTAAACCTCCCTATAATTTTTCAGAATGCACAAAAATGAATCTTCCCGCAGCAAGCAGTGAAGCTCCTCGCCCACAGAGCGGGGCTTCACGGATAGCCGAGGCTTTCCAGCCTCGGCGAAAATGCGGTACGGGACAAGAATGTCCCGTCTATCGGTTTTAAATCTTCACTTAGCATACTCTACAGCCCTCGTTTCTCTTATTGCCGTAACTTTAATCTGTCCCGGATAGGAAAGTTCCTTCTCTATCCTTTGAGCGATGTCCCGGGCTAATGCGTAAGTCTGCTCGTCAGTAAGCTCGTTGTTGTTGACGATAATCCTGATTTCTCTTCCTGCTTGAATAGCGTAAGACTTCTCAACCCCCTTGAAAGAAGCAGCCAACTCTTCTAACTTCTCTAACCGTTTTATATAGCTCTCAAGCATTTCCCTTCTTGCCCCGGGGCGTGCAGCCGATAGTGCATCAGCCGCCTGGACCAAAACCGCTTCAAGGCTCTGTGGTGTTGACTCTTCATGATGGGATTCAATTGCGTTTATCACTATACTTGATTCACCATATTTTTTTGCCAGTTCTGCTCCTATCTTGGCATGTGATCCTTCTGACTCCTGATCTACAGCTTTACCAATGTCATGCAGCAGTCCTACTCTTTTAGCAAGACCCGGATTGAACCCAAGCTCGGCTGCCATGATTCCGCATAAATTCGCCACCTCTTTAGAATGTTCAAGGACATTTTGTGCATAGCTGGTCCTAAATTTTAGTTTTCCAAGTAATTTAATTATCTCAGGATGAATTTCATGAATCCCTGTATCAAAAGCGGCCTGCTCTCCAAATTCACGTATCGCAACTGCAACTTCATCTTTAACTTTGGATAGGATTTCCTCGATTTTTCCAGGGTGAATTCTGCCATCGTTGATCAGCCGCTCAAGAGTTCTTTTTGCTATTTCTCTTTTAATAGGGTCAAACCCTGAAAGGATAACAGCCTCTGGTGTATCATCTATTATTAAATTTATACCGGTGGCTATTTCAAATGCTCTTATATTTCTCCCTTCCCTGCCAATGATTCTTCCTTTCATTTCATCAGAGGGAAGATCTAAAACAGATACGGTGGTCTCCGGGACAATGTCTGAAGAAGTCCGCTGTATGGCTGTAACTATTATATCTTTAGCTTTCTTTTTAGAATACTCCCGCGCTTCATCCTCAATTTTTTTAATATATTTTATTGCTTCGTGACGTGTCTCCTCTTTAATGCTTTCTATTAACATATTTTTTGCTTCAACTACTGTCATGCCTGATATCTTTTCAAGTTTGCGCTTACATTCGATGATTAAGTTATTTAGAGCATCTTCTTCTCTCTTAAAATTCTCCTCCTTTTTTTTCAATTCACTTTCTCTGGATTGCAAATTAAGTTCTTTTTTTGAAAGAAAATCTATTTTTCTGTCTATATTTTCTTCTTTTTGCATGAGCCGTTTTTCAAGAATCTGTAACTCTTTTTTACTTTCTCTGAACTCTTTCTCAAATTCTGCTTTTGATTTAAGAACTGTTTCTTTTGCTTCAAGAGACGCTTCTTTCGTTATAGCTTTGGCTTCTTTGTCCGCTTCTGAAAGAATTTTTTTTGCTGTTTCCTTGGCTTGGGCAATTTTTCTTTCATTACCTTTTATCTTGATAAAATATAAGATCACAAAAGATACAACCCCTATTAGAAGCCCTACAGCAGCACATATTATTAGATTTATTTGGTCTGTGATCTGCAGCAATTTGTGTCCTCCTTTTATATAAATATTTTAATAGGATCCTCTATTTAAATTCATTTAACATCTTATTATCCTCTCTTCGCTCACAATAATATCAACAGAAATATCGTGGTTTGAATGAGGGAACCCCTCAGTTATTTGAAAATCAAAGGCTATTCCACATAGTATTGAATGGATGGTTTTGTTCATAAATAATTTATCAAAGAACCCTTTGCCAAAACCGATTCTTCCACCTTTCCTGTCAAAAGCTATTCCTGGAAGAATAGCAAAATCTATTTCATCCAAATTTTTGACAACCGGGAGATGAGATTTTGGTTCAAAAATTCCCTGAAATCCCAATGCCAGATCATCTTCAACATTTTTTATTTTTTGAAGTATAAGCTGTTGCTTTGATACATCTACTTTTGGAACGATGACTTTTTTCTCCTGGATAATACTCTTATTAATTATCCCCTCGGTGCGAACTTCATTTCCTTTTGCTATATAACACAACACAACCTTTGCCTCTCTGAACTCTTTCAAATTCTCTATTTTATTTTCAATTACTTTTGAAAGTGAAATTATATCTTTGCCTGAAAGTTCACTTCTTTTTGCTAATATTATTTTTCTTATTATTTTTTTAGTTATAAAATTATTCATTAATAACAGAAAACATTATATTACTTTCTTAGAAATAAATTTGGAGTAGGATGAATTAATTTATAGAATAAAATCTTGAGAGGGAGAGATATTTAGAAGAAGAGATAAAACAGTTTCTATATATAAACTCTGCTATGAGTTAGATAGAATTAAAAGAGATATTTGCAAGTTCGTTAAACAAATATTTATTGTCTGTCCTTTAATTCCCTCTATTCTTCCCGATAGTCGAACTGCTTTTAGGAATTTCCTACCAGAAAAATATATTTTGATGGGATAAGCAACAACGGTCAAAAGCAATAAATAAACTGCCAATGCTATCCCCACCAAATTTTTGTATCCCTTCTGATCAAAAATCATAATTATTTTCTTCTCACTGGTTCTTTAAAAACTTTCCTTTTTTATCCTCTCTCTCAAAATCTTCTAACGCCTCTTTCCTAAATTTTCACCCTTTGTCCAAAATAATTTACACTTTGTTGTTATTCAATAAAATCCTCAAATTTTTTAAATTCATTATTAAGCAGATTTAGTAAATCTGCTGCCTTTTCTTCATTCAATTTTAATTTGCCAATTAGTTCATCCTTTGTCTTAAAAAGCTCGTCAGCAATATTCAAAGCAGCCAGAATCGCAATCTTAGAAGAGTCAACTATTTCTGAATTTGTAGATAGTGCCTTCATTTTTTGATCTACATAATCAGCAATTTTCTCAACATAGCCGGATTCTGAATCACCTTTTAAGGTATAGGTTTTCCCTAATATATCTACCTTGATCTGTCTGCTTTTATTTTCTGTTAACTCAATTTTTCCTGACATAAGCTTTACAAAATACTGTCAACATTTTTCAAAATCTTTTCAATTGACAACCTTACTGTGTCTCTTTCTTTGAGAATATTTT
>MGDB01000005.1:0-2435 GCA_001790645.1 Candidatus Schekmanbacteria bacterium GWA2_38_11 | reverse complement strand
ATAATAAAAAACTTTGCATGAGAATCGCTTTTTATACACTCGGATGCAAAGCTAACCAGTTTGATGAAGCCGCAATGAAACAGGTTTTAGAGGGCATGGATGTAGAGTTTGTGCCATTCAATAACCTGGCAGATATCTATATTATAAATACCTGCACAGTTACGGCCAAAACAGATTACCAAGCAAGGCAGGCCATAAGGAACGCAGTTAAAAGATGTCAGATGCAGCAATCTGGATCGTATAAAAGTAAAGTCATTGTTACAGGATGTTATGCCCAGGTAAATAAAGAAGAAATAAAAGCTATCCCCGGAGTTTCTCTGGTTTTGGGAAATCAGGAAAAAGCGAAAATTGATAAATATATTGGAGATTTTCCAGAAAATGGTGACTCAATCATAAAAGTAAGTGAAATAATTAATGTCAGCGGATTTGACTCCATAGAGATAAAAAACTTTGGCAACCACACAAGAGCTTTTGTTAAGATTCAGGATGGGTGTAATTCAAGGTGTTCATATTGCATCGTTCCGTATGCAAGGGGGAAAAACCGAAGTCTTGAAATTGAAAAAGTCAAAATTCAAATAGAAAGGTTGCTGGAACAAGGCTACCGGGAAATAGTGCTGACAGGGATTCATCTCGGAACTTACGGTGAGGATTTTTGCCATGGTGGAAATCTTTCTCGCCTGCTTCAGCAGATAGAAACAATAAAAGGTAAATTCAGGATCCGTTTAAGTTCCATTGAACCTCTTGAAATCACTGATGAGCTAATTAATGTCATAGCATCTTCTGAAAGGATTGCTCCCCATCTTCATATACCTTTGCAGAGCGGAGATGATGAGATTTTAAAAAAGATGAACAGAAATTATAATGCTGGCTTTTATAAAGATTTAGTGGCGAAGCTTATCAACAAAATCCCCAATCTCAATATTGGCGCAGATGTTATTGTTGGCTTTCCTGCTGAAACGGATGATCAGTTTAAAAAAACTTACATGCTTATTAATGGGTTGCCCCTTAGCTACCTTCATGTTTTTCCTTTTTCAAAAAGAGCATTAACACCTGCAGCACTTCTTCCGGAACAAATTACTCACTCAGTTTGCAAAGAGAGGAGTAGTATATTAAGAGAACTTGGTGAAAAGAAAAAGCTTGAGTTCAGAACCAGGTTTATTGGGAAAACCATGTCAGTTCTTGTTGAGGAAAAAAAGGACAGGGAAACTGGCTTATATAAAGGATTTACAGAAAACTACATACCTGTACTTTTTAACGGAAAAAATGAATTTAAGAAAAAGCTTATCCCTGTAAAGTTAAATAGAATTGAAGGAAACAGGGTTTTCGGGGAAATCAATATATCACTTTATTCAGAGGATACTCCACTATACCTGAAGCACCGGCTGCCTTGAGGCGTGGAATTAAATCACGGACTTTTTTCTCGTCCATAATCACCTCTAAAGCTAACCATCCTGAATCAGCAAGAGTCGAGATGGTTGGTGTGTGAAGTGCTGGCAGAAGGGAAGTAATCTTTTTTAAATCCTTTTCTTTCACATTCATTTTAATGCCGACTTTTTCTTCAGCATTTAATGCTCCCTGAAGCAGTATTGCAAGGTCCTGTATCTTATTTTTCTTCCATTTGTCTTTCCAGGAATCCCTGTTTGCAATTAGTTTAGTTGTGGACTCAAGGATCGTATCTACAATCCTCAGATTATTTGCCCTCAGTGACGCACCTGTCTCAGTCACATCCACAATAGCATCAGCCAGATACGGTGGTTTAACTTCAGTTGCACCCCAGGAGAATTCAACATTACAGTTTATTTTTTTACTTTTAAAATACCTTTTTGTAAATCCTACAAGCTCAGTTGCAACCCTTTTACCCTGGAGATCCTTTATAGATTTTATTTTTGATTCGTTTAGTACTGCAACAACCCATCTGACAGGTCTCAATCCCTCCTTAGCATAATTCAGATCTGCTACTTCTATTACCTTTGAATTCTGTTCCAAGACCCAGTCTTTCCCTGTAATTCCAACGTCAAGCACCCCATCCTCAACATAACGGGCCATTTCCTGCGCCCTTACAAGAAGCCCTTCCATGTCAGGGTCGTCGATAAACGGGATATAAGAACGGGACCCTATGGTTATGTGAAACCCTGCTTTTTTAAAAAGCTTTAATGTAGATTCCTGCAGGCTCCCCTTTGGTAATCCGATTTTTAATTTCATAAAAAACCTCTTCTTTCCCCTTATATACCAAAACAATTTTGAGCAAAAATAATATTAAAGAATCAGGATGTCAAGGAGAATTGAATTCCGAATTGAATGGAGAAAAATGCAATTGCATTTTTTAAGCTAAAAAAGTAATAAAATAAACCTTAAATCTGATTTATTTACAGCGTTTATTTATGAGTAACTGGAAAAACAATATTTACTTTGTCCTAATTGAACCAAAGGAATCC
>MGDB01000004.1:8276-10478 GCA_001790645.1 Candidatus Schekmanbacteria bacterium GWA2_38_11 | reverse complement strand
ACCTAAGCCAATTCCAAAAGGGTTTTCAGAAATAACTGATATTGAACTTTTCCATATGGGAAAGCGCGAAAAAGCGTATATATCAGAACCTGGAAGATTGACTATTCGCGTCTTTAACGGGTTAGGTATTAATAGGAGTAATAATATTACTGCTACAAGAATAAATATTCCCCTTCGATTAAGCTTATAAAGCAGAGAGAGTATCAAAATTAAGCCTGCTAAAAATGATAAGATTGCCCCTCTTGATTTAGAAAAAATAACAGCAATAAAGGCCAGGATAAAAAAAAACCAGAGGGAAAATTTTGAGAAAAAAATCTTTTCTAATCTATTCTCATTTGGAATTGTAAAGGAAATGTGACTTAAAGTAAAAAAATCTTTTTCCACTCTGCTTGGTAGCAAAACAGACAATATAAGCAACATAATTCCTGCTAAATATGTTCCATAAAAATTAGGATTAAAAAAGGTGCCGCTTGCCCTGCCAAGACCAAGAATTAAATACTGGCAGATCCCGTATATAGACTGAAAAATTAATATGGCAAGCAGGGCACCTATAATAACTCTTTCATCATCCTTTCCCCTTACAATGTTAAGTGTTAAATAAAATATCAGGATATAGTTTAAAATACTTATTACCCACTGGATAGTTATATTTTTATATGAAGAAAGAAATATTGATGTAATTGAGATTAGAAAAAATAAAAATATCAGAAAATCAAAATTTGTTCTTCTTAGCCTCAAAGAGCCTTTCTCAAAAAGACCATAAAGGAAGAAGGAAAAAAGAATTAATGTAATGACCCGGATAATAGTGACTGGCAGATAGGTGGTACCACCTTCAATCAGGCTTGAAAAAAGTATTAGTAAGGATAAAAGCGAAATATTTATGTTTGAAATGGACATTATCTCAAGAAGAAATAAAAAGAGGATACTTTTATTACGAAGTATCCTCTTTTTTCATGCTTCAAAGACTCAATTATTATTGTATTATTGATTTACATCATTAGTTGCATTTAGTAAGATTTTATTGGTGTTAATTGTCCATACATCTTTTGTTGTATCTGCATCAATATTTCCTGAAGCACCGGCTGTAAAACCTGTTGCGGAAGCACCAACACCCGTAGGCATTGTTTCACCGGTTATGCTGCCTGTGGTTTGGTCAGAAGCTAAAAAATACTCATACATTGTTGTCCCTTCTGATGCCCAACTAATATCAGAAAAAGTTGTCCCGTAAGTATTCTTTTCACCAAAATAGGATGTCTCAGATGTGAAAATAGCGGACAAGTTGTTTTTTGCTTCTGACTGCTTTGCTTTTGCCTGGAATTTCAAAAAGTTTGGTATTGCAATAGCAGCAAGAATTCCAATGATTGCCACAACAATCATAAGCTCTATCAGGGTAAATCCCTTTCTACCTTTTAACCTGCTTAACATTTTTTCCTCCTTGTTAAAGGTTTTAGGTTTAAAACTTTTATTTCTACCTTTAAATGCAAAAGACATGCCAAATACTGTGGAAAACATAAGAACTTTTATAAAAAGAATTTATTGTTATTTTTCAATAGATTATAAGCATAAAAATAGAAATGAAAATTTGTTACGCAGGGTAATTAAAAAACTCTGAAATAAATAATGAAAAAAAGTGACAGATTTAGACAAATAATGACAGATTTTGTCACTTTTTGTAATATTTCTGAAGAGAGTTAACTTCTAAGACTCCTTTTCTGAGGGATTCAATACCTGTAACAGCTGCAAAAGCTCCTGAAATAGTTGTACAATATGGAATATTATGGACAAGGGTAGTCCTTCTCAGTAAATAGGAATCTTCGGCTGATTGCTTGCCAAAGGTGGTGTTTATGACTAAATCAATATCTCCGTTTTTTAAAAGGTCTACAATATGAGGTCTTCCATCTTTTACTTTATTTACAAACCTGACCTTAATCCCATTTTTTTCTAAAGCCTCTTTTGTCCCCTTGGTTGCAACCAGTTCAAAACCCATTTCAGACAGCTTCTTAGCAATTGGTATCACTGAGGGTTTATCTTTATCCCTTACGCTGATAAAGGCTGTTCCAGAAGTCGGAAGGGTTGAGCCTGCTGCAATCTGGGCTTTGGCATATGCTTTGCCAAAAGAGTAATCAATACCCATTACCTCGCCGGTAGATTTCATCTCAGGACCAAGAATCGTATCAACACCAGGAAATTTGATAAATGGGA
>MGDB01000004.1:0-8253 GCA_001790645.1 Candidatus Schekmanbacteria bacterium GWA2_38_11 | reverse complement strand
TAATCTATGTTATTTTCTTGGGTAAACCCCAACTCACTAAGTTTTTTCCCGGCCATTACCCTTGCTGCAAGTTTAGCCAGCGGCACCCCTATTGCCTTGCTTACAAAGGGAATAGTTCTTGATGCCCTTGGGTTTACCTCAAGGATATAGATTTCATCTTTTTTTACTGCAAATTGAATGTTTATTAGCCCTATAACTCTTAACTCAAAGGCAATGGCTTTGGTCTGGCGCTTGACCTCCTCAATTATTTCCTTCTTTAGCGAGTATGGCGGCAAAGAGCATGCACTATCCCCTGAGTGTACACCTGCTTCCTCTATATGCTCCATCACTCCTCCAATAACACATAGCTCACCATCTGAAATAGCATCAACGTCTATCTCAATTGCATCCTCTAAAAATTTATCAACCAGGATCGGGTGATCAGGAGACTCTTTCACAGCATAGCGCATATAGTTCTGCAGGCTTTCGTCATCATAAACAATCTCCATAGCCCTTCCTCCCAGAACATAAGATGGCCTCACAATCACAGGATACCCTATCTTTTTGGCTATTTCGATTGCCCCCTTTGAGTCAATGGCAATGCCATTAGACGGCTGACGAAGGTTAAGCTTATTAAGAAGATGCTTAAACTTTTCCCTGTCCTCTGCCCTGTCAATGCATTCCGCAGGAGTACCAATTATTTTAACACCTAATCTTTCCAGAGGAACAGCTAATTTTAATGGGGTTTGACCTCCAAATTGGACGATTACCCCATCAGGGTTTTCAATATCAATAATATTTAAAACTTCTTCAAGGGTGAGAGGTTCAAAGTATAGCCGGTCAGATGTATCGTAATCAGTACTGACAGTTTCCGGATTGCAGTTTACCATTATAGTCTCAAACCCGTCTTCCTTGAGGGCAAAAGCACCGTGCACGCAGCAATAATCAAACTCAATTCCCTGCCCTATACGGTTTGGCCCTCCTCCCAGGATAAGGATTTTCTTTTTTTCTGTAGGACGCGCCTCACACTCCTCTTCATAAGTGGAATATAGATAAGGGGTATGTGCTTCAAATTCTGCGCCGCATGTATCTACTCTTTTAAAGACTGCTTTGATATTGAAATTTTTCCTTAACTCCCTGAAAGTAACCTCATCTATATGCATTGCTTTGGAGATATACTTATCTGAAAACCCCTTCTCCTTTGCTTTGCGAAGGAGTGAAGAAAACTCTTCAGTCCTATTATGTGAAAGTTTTTCAGCTTTACCTTTTATCTCATTATCAAACTCAACAATTTCTCGTATATTATTTATAAACCACGGGTCGATTTTCGAAAGCTCATAAATTTCCTCTACCTTAAACCCTCTGCGGAAAGCCTCGTTTATGTAGAGGACCCTCTCCCAGTTGGGATTTTTTAATTTTTCCCTCACAATGTCATCTGTCACATTGATAGCTACATCCTCCGCAAGATTTATGCTCCACAGGTTTATCTCCAAGGAACGGACAGCCTTTTGCAATGCCTCCTTAAAATTCCTCCCAATTGCCATTACCTCGCCCACTGATTTCATTTGCGTGGTAAGAGTTGCGTCTGCTTTGGGGAATTTCTCAAAGGTAAACCTCGGGAATTTAACAACGCAGTAATCAATTGTTGGCTCAAATGATGAAGGAGTGACTTTTGTTATATCATTTGGAATCTCATCAAGTGTCAATCCTATTGCAAGTTTTGCTGCAATTTTTGCAATTGGAAATCCTGTAGCTTTTGATGCGAGAGCTGATGAGCGGGATACCCTCGGGTTCATTTCAATTACCATCAGTTCCCCATTTTTGGGGTTTACTGCAAACTGGATGTTAGACCCACCAGTATCAACACCAATCTCCCTGATAATCTTAATCGCAGCATTCCTCATTATCTGATATTCTTTATCAGTAAGGGTCTGAGCAGGTGCCACCGTGATACTATCGCCTGTATGAATCCCCATTGGATCAAAGTTCTCAATAGAGCAGATAATCACGACATTGTCCTTACAGTCTCTCATCACCTCAAGTTCATATTCCTTCCAGCCTATCAGGGATTCTTCAATAAGAATCTGATGATAAGGACTTGCGTCAAGTCCCCACCGCACATGTTCATGAAACTCTTCCATATTATAAGCGATGTTGCCACCCGTACCTCCTAAAGTAAAAGAAGGCCGGATTATTATTGGAAAACCTATCTCTTTAACAATCTCTAAAGCCTTTTCCTCGGTTTGCGCGTAGCCGCTTACAGGGATATTAAGACCGATATTCTGCATGGCAATTTTAAAAAGTTCCCTGTCTTCAGCTTTTTTAATCGCCTCAAGCTTTGCTCCTATCAGCTCCACATTGTATTTATCAAGTATTCCCCGCTCTGCCAGTTCCACTGCTATGTTAAGACCTGTTTGGCCTCCTATTGTGGGAAGGAGAGCATCAGGCCTTTCACGGGCAATAATCTTTTCAACTACATCAGGAGTCAGAGGTTCAATATAAGTCCTTTGGGCCATGTCGGGGTCGGTCATAATAGTGGCAGGATTGCTGTTGACAAGCACTATCTCATATCCCTCCTCCAGCAATGCCTTGCAGGCTTGTGTTCCGGAATAGTCGAACTCACAGGCCTGGCCAATAATAATAGGCCCTGAGCCTATTAGCAGAATTTTTTTAATGTCCTTTCGTTTCCCCAAAATCCTTTTTTCTCACTTTCCATTTATGCATTTTATAAGCCTGCATATTTTAAATAGATTTACATTTTCATCAATTATTTTCTTCAGCTTTAAGTAGTTTATTTTTTGAATCTTTTCAGGAGCAATTTCTTCGCCATCCCATTTAAAAATTTCAAAAGAAGTATCCTTTGTCAGATAAAAAATCAAGAAGAAAATTTTAGGCGTTTTAATATTCATAAAAATTTATTGAATCATTCAATTATATAATATAAACTTGATACAAGATGATAATTAAGTCATAAGTATTAAGAAAAACTTAATCACTTAACCCTTAATATTTAATCCTAATTTGAGGGCTAATGAGAGTCAAAATAAAAATCTGTGGAATTACTAATATTGATGATGCCCTTGAAGCAACTTCATACGGAGCAGATGCCCTGGGTTTTGTTTTTTATAAAAAAAGCCCAAGGTATATTGAGGTCAAACTTGCAAAAGAAATAATATTAAAGCTACCGTCATTTACCACAGCAGTTGGGGTTTTCGTAAATGAGACTTATAAAAATATAGAAAAGGCAATTGATACCTGCTCAATCAGGGTCATACAGCTACACGGAGATGAAGAGAAGGATTTCGGCAGTAAATTTGATGTCAAAGTAATTAAAGCAATAAGAGTCAAAAATGAGAATAGTCTTGAAATGATGAAGAGATACAAGGTTTCAGCATTTCTCCTGGACAATTTTTCTAAAGAAATACCCGGCGGCACTGGAAAATCTTTTGACTGGGATTTAGCTATCAGAGCAAAAAGGTATGGAAATATAATATTGGCAGGAGGGCTTAATCCGGAAAATGTCATTGAGGCAATTTTAAAGGTAAAGCCCTATGGTGTAGATGTAAGCAGTGGTATTGAATCAAAGCCTGGAAAGAAGGATTATGAGAAAATGAGAAGGTTTATAGAGGCAGTGAAAAGTCTTTGACAATAAAACGGGCATTTAATAAAGTGATTTAGAGGATTCAAACAGAAGGGTTAAAGGATTCCAGGGTGCAAGTGGTAAAAGCTAAAAACCATAGTTTAAAACTCAAAACTTTTTTTAAGTTTTAACTTACCTTTACCCCTCGAATTCTTGAATCTTATTAAGCAACTCAAAGAATCAAATATGAAAAAACCTGAAGAAAAAAAAGAAAGGTTTATCTACAAAAACCTGGGAGAGGAACTCCTTATCTATGATGAATTGTCTGATAAAGCTCATTTTCTGAATGGAACAGCAAAGGAGATCTTCCTGCTTTTACAAAAAAACTATTCCCATGAAGAGATGGAAAAGGAAATCAGAAAAAAATTTGAAATAAAAGGAAATAGGAACATAGAAGATGACATCAGGAAGGTATACGAGGAGTTTAAAGTTAAGGGATTGATTTAGGAAAATGGTTAAGGAAGATATATCGCAGATTTTTATAGAACTCTGGCAGGAAGCCGGCAAGTCAAGCCTCATGAGAGTCTCTGGCAACAGTATGCATCCATTCATCAAGGACGGCTCTATTATAACAGTCTCTCACATTAGCCCCGAAGAAGTGAGAATCGGTGATATAGGGGTATTCAAACTTCCTGACAGGCTCTGTGTTCATCGCATCATTGGGTTCACAAATGAAAAAAGTGATTCATTTTTTTTAGAAAAAGGTGATAATTTTTTTAATGTTAACCAGGTCTCAATTGAGAAATTTATTGGTAAAGTAGTAAGCATTAAAAGTGATGAAGAAATTATAAATTTAGAAACACCTCTCAGGAAGTTTATTTTTCTTGCAGTCGGGATTTACTGGTCTTTAATATTTTCATTTTATAAAAACATAATAGCTATAAAAGATTTATTAAATATAAAGAGTAATTTTTTTACCAGAAACCTCTCCAGAACATTTGCTTTTTTTTCTAAAACAATTCCCATGCTTCTTTCCAGATTAGTAAGTCTTGGCTCCTCAGAAAAGAAATCAAAATGACTATGTTAAGATTAGGATTAAGTTATAAGGATTAAGTAAAACTTAATACTAATTTTAAATTCTAAAAATTTTAAATTTTGATATGTAATTTTGATTTTTCAGTTTCCTCAAAATTTGAGGTGCATCAGAAAAGTTGCTGTCCTCTGGTTGCACGGGTTTATAAATACCTGGTCAGGGTCTCCCTGTTCAATTATTCTGCCTTCATTAAAAACCAGAACCTTGTGGCACACATGCCTGACAAAGGCTATCTGGTGGGTGACAATTACCATTGTTTTACCTTCAATTGCGAGATTTTTTATAGTCTCAAGGACTTCAACTGCAAGCTCAGGGTCAAGCGAGGAAGTCGGTTCATCAAATAACATTATCTCCGGCTCCATCGCCAGAGCTCTTGCTATTGCGACCCTCTGCTTTTGTCCTCCTGAAAGGGTATAGGGATAGGAAAAGGCTTTATCTGCAAGATCAATTTTTTTGAGCAGCTCCATTGCCTTTCCTTCAGCTTCTTCTCTTGGTTTTTTCAAAACATGGCATGGCGCTTCAATGATATTCTCAAGAACGTTCATGTGAGGAAAAAGATTAAAGCTCTGGAATACCATGCCTACCTTTGTCCTGATGTCTCTTATATAAGGTTCATCTTTTTTTTCATGCATCTTTGGTTTTAAGACACTTCCAAGAACATTTATTTCTCCCCCTTCAAAGGGTTCAAGGTAGTTAATGCATCGCAAAAAAGTGCTTTTACCCGAGCCGGATGGCCCGATTATTGAAACAACTTCTCCGCCATTTATAGCAATCGAAATATCTTTAAGCACATGGTGACCTCCAAAATATTTATTAAGCCCGCTAACCTTAATCACCATGTTTTATCCTCCTCTCCATAAAGCGTGCAAAAAGTGATAGCGGGTAGCTCATTGAGAAATATAATATGGCAGTTAGAGTCCCAAGCTCCAGAAACTTCAGGGACGAGACAGCAAGGATATTATATGCCTTTGTTAATTCCACAACTGTTATTATGGAGACAAGGGAAGTGTCCTTGAAAAGCGCTATGAAATCGTTAGTAACAGGGGGAATTACAATTCTTACAGCCTGCGGGGCTATGATCCTCCTTATGGCAAGGACTCTGCTCATTCCCAGGGAAAGGGCAGCTTCCATCTGTACCTTTGGGATTGACTGAAGACCTGCCCTGTAAATCTCAGCTTCGTAAGCAGCATAATTCAACCCAAGCCCCAAAACAGCAGCAGAAAAGGCATCAAGCCTTATCCCGACGTTTGGCAATCCGTAGTAGATTAAATAAAGCTGTATTAAAACAGGTGTACCCCTGATAATTTCAATATATGCTGTGGCAAGTAAACTTAAAACTTTCCCCGCGTATAACCTTAAAATGCAGATAACTGCCCCAACACTCATGGCAAGCGCCATAGAGAGGAACGATATTATCACTGTAACACCCGCCCCTTTTAAAAGAATAGGTATATATTTTGCGAGACTCCCGGGTTTAGTCTTATTGCTGAAATCAGTTACCAGTGATTCATCTTTAAGTATCGGAAGCTTCTCCTGAAGTTCATTCCATAGTCCCCACTTCTCATAAATATTTTTAAGTTCCCCTGCTGCTATTAAATTCTCAAGCGCCTGATTCAGGGCTAACAGCAAATCCCTTTCTCCCTTTTTTACACCAATGGCGTAATAGCCTTCGCCAACCGCCTCTCCGGCATATTTTAATTTGGGATTTGGTTTCCCGTAAAATGCAGCAATTGGCAAATCAAGAAAAACAGCATCAAGCCTCCCGTTTGATAAGTCCTGATAAGGCTCGACCACTCCTTTATAATTTAATATATTTACATCTTTTAAACCGGACAGTATTTCCATGGCAACAGAGGCCTGCAAAGTCCCAACCCGTTTGCCGCATAGATCCTTGATATCTTTGATTCTTTTCTCATTATTTCTTACCATAAGCTGTTCGCTGTAGATATAATAGGGTCTTGAGAAATCTATGGCCTTTTTTCTAAGCGAGGTAATCTCAAGGCCATTTAAAATGATGTCAAAGTTTCCCCTGTTAAGGGCCGGGACGAGATTATCCCAGTCGTTCTGATAAAATTTTTCCTTTACACCCAGTTCCGATGCTATGGCTTTTGCAAGGTCTACCTCAAACCCGATAAGCCTTGAAGGCTCTTTCGGGTCAGGGAAAACATATGGAGCTCCTCCCTCAGCATCACCGCCCCAGAGAATATAGCCTCGCTTTTTTATCTCATTTGAAGTATTCTGAGCAGAAGCATGTCCTGGAATAATAAGAAAAATTAAAAGCAGAGTTATGGAAAGCAGGGCATGAAAAATCATCTTTAAATTTCTTGTCATTAATTAATATTGCAAATTTTTTAAATTTATTTTATCTAAAATAAAAATAAAAGTCTATCTTGAAAAAGAGAGTCAGCGGGGTTAGAAACCCCCGCCTATCGATAGGCGGGGGTTTCTAACCCCGCATTCCCATTAAATAAATATCTACATCATGAAGCAAGGAAAAGAAAAAATCATAGATTGTCATATTCACATACATTTTAATTTCCCAGGATCAGTTAAGACTGCTGAAGGGATAGGGCTCCGTTATTCTCCAGACGGTTTGATGAGGGATCTTAAGGAAAATAATGTTGTTAAAGCTCTTATCATGAGCACCTTCAGCAACGGTTTTGTTAAAAAATTTGTAAAAGAAAATCCCAAACATTTCTGGGCTGCAGCAACTATAAATCCCCTGAATTATAAAATACAGGACTTAGAGAATCTTGATACAGATATTAAAAAAGGATTTTTTAAAGCAATAAAACTATATCCCGGATACCTTAAGTTTTATCCGGCAGATGAGATATGCACTCCCATATATGAAATTGCAATGAGATATAAAACCCCTGTGATCTTTCATTCGGGTGATACATCTTCTTCCCATACACTGCTCAAATATGCCCATCCTTTTAATATTGATGAACTGGCATACAAATTCCCTAAACTGCGAATAATTATTGCCCATCTTGGAAATCCGTGGATAAACGATACAAAAGAGGTCATTTCAAAAAACCCGAATGTTTATTCAGACCTCTCTGGCTTATTCCCGGGGAAATATTTCCCTTATAAAGAAGAGCTAAAGCAGAAATTGCTGGAACAGGTTGAAGATTTAATTTATTATGCAGGAGCGGAGAAACTTCTCTTTGGCACTGATTACTCCCTTGTATCCCATAAGGAGTATATAGAGTTTATAAAGAGGTTAAGGATAAAAGAGAGGGATTTTGAGAAAATATTTTTCAAAAATGCAGTTAAGCTTTTTGGGGAACCTTGAACTATAAGCGGAACATTCTTGTCCCGCTTTGCCCGGTTCGTTCTGGGAATGCACCTACACGGAAAAAGAGGACTTTTTTAATCGAAAGGAAAAAATTAATGGCTACTAAAAATAGAAAAAAGATTTCCCGAAGGTCTTTTATAAAGGCAGCGGGCTTTGCTGCTTCTGTCTTTCCGCTTTCGCAAATCCTAAAAAACCCTCTCCTGGCAGCTTCTGCACAGGAAACATTGCCAAAGAAGATTAAAAATATTTCTGAGGTAGTTGCAATTACACATTCAAAGGCAATAACTGAGTCAGGTA
>MGDB01000003.1 GCA_001790645.1 Candidatus Schekmanbacteria bacterium GWA2_38_11 | reverse complement strand
AGGCTGTTTTCTCGCCTTCAAAAATGACATTCTCTACTTCCTGAACATTTATTCCGTCAGACTTTAATTCATTTAAAACATTAGCAAGCACTCCAGGCTTATCATAATGACGGACGACAAGCTGCCAAAGAGCTTTTGTCTTCTTGCATCTGTTGACCCAGTTTTGGACAGTTCCCTGGGTAACATACTCTTTAAGAATTCTAACTGTTTCTGATGCTACAGCGTCCTGTGCCTGTTCTGTTGAAGCACCAATATGATGGGTAGCGTAAAGATCAGGTAGGTTAGCAATTGCTCCAGCGAATTGCCCTTCTTTTGCCTCAGGCTCATCCTTCATGACATCAAGACCGGCACGGATCCTACCGGCCTTTACAGCCTCAACAATAGCTTCTTCATCTACAATTTCTGACCTCGCAGTATTGATAAAGATTGTTCCTGGTTTCATAGCTGCAATGAGTTCTTTGTTTATTAACCCTTTGGTTTCAGGTTTTAGGGTTAAATGTACTGATATGATATCACACTTTGTGATAAGCTCTTTTATTGTTGGGCTGAAATTTACTCCAAGCTCTGTGGCTATTTCTGGTGTTAGAGACCTTGACCAGGCAATTATTTTGAGGCCAAAGGGTATTGCCCTTTTGATTACCTCTTTTCCAATCTGTCCGACACCAATGATTCCCAAAGTTTTTCCCAGGATACCATCTGCTTTGGAGTATTTTCCTTTATTCCATTTCCCAGCTCTCAGATCAATAACGTTATCAGGAATGTGGCGATCAAGAGAAAGGATTAACCCCATGGTTAATTCGGCTACTGCGATACTGTTTTTCCCAGGGCAATTAGCCACATAAATCCCCCGCTCGCTTGCGGCTTTTATATCTATGTTATTTACCCCAGCTCCTGCACGAATTATGAGACTTAATTCCCGACTTTTTTCAATGCAGTCAGCATGTACTTCTGTTGATCGGACAATCAGTATATCAGCTTCTTTGGCTGCTTCAGGGAGTTCATCGGCTTTTAATTTAGGTGCATATTCGAGTTCTGTTTTCATCTTTTTAATTTCGTCAAGGTGTTTCTCAGGAAAATTGTCAGCTATAAGAATTTTCATAATTACCTCCTTGATCTTGATTTTAAAAAATATGCAAGTTTTTTAGCTCATTAGACCTATATAAATGATTGGTCAAGAAAATTTTTTCTTATTTTTTTCTGTTGTCCACAAATGATAATGTCCTCTTTTACACAAATAGAAATGTCCGCTTTGAATAATGGTAAAGTGCCCTTATTTAAATCAAAAGAAGGGTACATTGCCAGGAAACCAACCACAAACCAACCCAAATTCCTTGACTTGACGCTTTTTTCCTGATATAAGTAAAGAAAATTTCTCTTTTCTTTTTAGCAGCAAAATCTTATGAAATTACTTTTGATCCAACCCTCTCACCTTGATGAAAAAGGAGAGGTCTACAAAACAAAGAAGGCATTAATGCCAAGCTTAACCATGCCTTATATTGCAGCCCTCACTCCCTCTGAATTTACGGTAGAGATAATTGATGACCACGTTGATGACATTAATTTTGACTCTGATGCTGATATAATAGGGATAACTTCCATATATACCCAGATTAGCAGGGCTTACCAGATAGCTGATGAGTTTCGAAAAAAAAGGAAGAAAGTAATCTTTGGAGGATTCCATGCCGCAGCTTGTCCGGAAGAAGTCCTTGAACATTGTGATTCAATTGTTATAGGTGAGGCAGAGTATATCTGGGAATCTGTTCTTGAAGACTTCAAAAAAGGAGAACTAAAAAGAGCTTACAAAGCGCAGAAATTCCATGATCTACAAAATTTACCTGTTCCGCGGTTTGACCTTTTAAGGCAGAATGCCTACTGGCTTCCTTTCCGTCCTGTCCAGACTTCCCGCGGCTGCCCTTATAGCTGTGAATTCTGTTCTGTTACCCAGTTTTATGAAGGGGCTTACAGGGTCAGGCCTGTTGAGGAGGTTGTAAGAGATGTTAAGGCAGCGGGGAGCAAGAAGATTTTTTTTGTAGATGATAACATCATCATTAACCGTGAGTATGCAAGGAAGCTTTTTTCTTCTCTAATTGCGTTAAAGATTAAATGGATCAGCCAGGGTAATATTTCAATTGCCAAGGACAAAGAGATCCTGGGGTTAGCAAGGCAAAGCGGCTGCATAGGTCTTTATATAGGTCTTGAGAGTGTGAACTATAACAGCTTGAAGAGTGTAAATAAAGGTTTTCATAAGGTTACTGAATATGCTGATGCCCTTTCTGCCTTAAAGAAAGAAGGAATTACTCCATTCCTTTCAATGATATTCGGGTTTGATTGCGATAATGAAGAAGTTTTTAAAGATACTCTCCGTTTTTTATTGGAGAATAGGGTACCTTTAGTACTTCTTTATATCCTGATGCCGATTCCTGGGACAAAGTTAACCCAGAGGTTAAGAGCTGAGGGAAGGATAATTGAAGAGAAATATAACCCAAAATATTTCAATTCCCATGATGTCCTTTTCAAACCAAAGCTTATCTCTCCTGAAGATTTAAAATCAGGGTTCTGGTTTGTCTATGACAAATTTTACTCGTTATCTTCGATAATCAGGCGGGTCTTTTCTCCTCCGCTTAAGAATCTTTATCTGCTCCTTTTAATAAATTTTATTATAAGGAAAGGAGTGAAAAAAAGGATGAGGCCTTTATCAGCCTAATCCTTGCTGTTGCAGGGAGTGATGCTTTTTACATTATTTTTTTTAATCTTCATGGTTTTCATGGTCTTCCAGAGGCTGTATCAGGCGTTCAGGAAGAGGGATATTGAAAAAGGTGAGGTCAAAGCGGGTTGGACATTTACTGCACTCTTTATTGCTCATACGATTTTGATAATTGCGGCATTGGCAGAATATTTTGTTTTTACATCCAAGGTAAATTATTTAGTCAGTTTGGGAGGGTTATTTATATATAGTTCCGGATTAATATTGAGGGATAGTTCAATAAAAACCCTTGGCAGGTTTCACAGTCTTCAGATTGAGATAAGGGAAAATCATTCATTAATAAAAGAAGGACCTTACAGTCATGTGAGAAATCCCTATTACCTGTCAGCTATCCTTGAAATACTGGGGTTTCCTCTTGTGGCAAATGCATATTATACTTTTTGCATCAGCCTGCTGTTATATGTTCCTTTGATGATTATAAGAATTTATCTTGAAGAAAAGGAATTGCTCAGGAAGTTTGGCAGAGAATATATGGACTATAAAAATCAGGTATCAGCTTTCCTGCCTAGGAGAAAGTTAAGAAGTAAACACTACTAAGTATTGGAAGGAGGATCTTTGAGCAGAAGAGTTGTTATAACAGGAATCGGCATCATAGCCTCAAACGGCATAGGAAAGGAAAAATTCTGGGATTCTTTAAAAAATGGAAGGTCAGGAATTAAAACGATATCAAGTTTTGATGCTTCTACTTATCCATGCCATATCGCAGGAGAGGTTACTGATTTTGATCCAATGGATTATATTCCTCCCCAGACTGCCAAGAGAATTGACCGCTTTGCCCAGTTTGGTCTTGCAGCCACAAAAATGGCTATTGATGACTCGAGATTAGATCTTGAAAATGAGGACCGGAGCAGGGTGGGGGTTATTCTCGGGACATCAGTTGGTGCCCTCGCAATTGGAGAACGTCAGCATTCAATATTTTTAGAGAAGGGATATAAAAGGATCAACCCCTTTTTTGCAACTTCTATAATACCCAGTTCCTGCGCCACACAGATAATGATCGAGTATAAAATAAACGGACTCACCCAGACCATTACTACTGCATGTGCCTCTTCGACATCAGCAGTGGGAGAGGCCTTTGAGTACATAAAAAACGGGAAGGCAGATATCGTAATAACCGGAGGTTCTGAGACTCCAATTACTCCATTTGCTATTGCAACCTTTGCCAATGTTAACCTTCTTTCAAAACGCAATGGCGACCCTTCTACAGCTTATAGACCTTTTAGCAGAGATAGAGACGGGATTGTTTTTGGCGAAGGGGCAGGAATAATAATACTTGAAGAGCTTGAGCATGCTAAAAAGAGAAAAGCAAAAATCTATTCAAAAATATTAGGGTACGGGGCAACATCCGATGCCTACCATGTTATGGCTCCTTTACCCGATGCATCCCAAGCTTCAAAAGCAATCAGGATAGCACTGGAAGAGGCGGGGATAACTCCTGAAGAGGTAGATTACATTAATGTTCATGGGAGCGGCACTATCATAAACGATAAAGCTGAGACATTAATAATAAAAGATGTCTTTGGTAAACACTCTTACAAACTTGCTGTCAGTGCAACCAAGTCTATGACTGGCCATGCCATGGGTGGATGTGGTGCCCTTGAAATCGTGGCCAGCATCCTGATGCTTGAAAACCAATTCCTTCACCCTACCATAAATTTAGAAGTTCCTGACCCTGAGTGTGATTTAGATTATATTCCTAACAGAGGTTACAAGAGAAATGTTAATATAATTTTAAAAACATCCTTTGGTTTTGGCGGATATAATTCAGCAGTTATACTCAGAAAATTTGAAGGATAGTGAATGAACTGGTATGCCATAGGATTTTTTTCCGGAAGCATATTTGCTTTTGGTCTCGGGATCATTGTATATCTCAGGAACAAAAGCTCATTCCTTAACAGGATATGGTGTCTCCAGTGTTTTAGCGTCTCTGTCTGGCAATTCGGCCGCTGTATGGTTGCTGTTTCGCTTGACAGGGATAGTGCTTTTTTCTGGACGAGGGTCTTATATCTGGGGGCTATTTTCATACCCATACTGACCCTTCATTTTATTCTTGTTTTAACAGAAAAACCCAAGGAAAAAAAGACCCTCATTTTGCTTGGATACAGCTTTGGCCTGCTGGAGCTAGCCGGGTTCAATTTTAGCAAACTATTCGTTCAGGATGTAATTTACAATTCTTCATTTGGTTTTTATGAGGTTCCCGGGAAATTTTATTTATTTCATTTCCTGATGCTTGGGTTTCCAACCTATGCTGTCTGGTTTTTATTCAAGGAGCATCAAAGGACATCTCTTGCCCTTAAAAAGAACCAGATAAAGTATGTTATCTCAGCATCACTGTTAGGTTTTATAAGCGGTGCTACATCTTTTTTCCCCTTCTTAGATATTAAGATACCCCCTATTGCTGCACCTTTCACATCTATGTATGTATTCATCATTAGCTATGCCATTATCAAATATCGTTTGATGGATATTACGGTTGTTATAAAAAAGAGCGTTACGTACTCTTTTTTAATTTTGCTCCTTCTCACTCCGTGTTTGCTGATACTCTTGTTGAGTGAGAGAGCTATTTTTGGCTCCTTTGACTATACCTTTTCATCGATTCTCCTTTTATTGTTCCTTTTGGCTGCTTTCGCATTTCCAAGACTAAAGGTTATTTTAGAGAACTGGGGAACAAAAATGCTTTTCAGAAACGAGGTAGCCTGCGAAGATGTTTTTTATAAGCTGAGCAGGAAAATTGTCCAGGTTCTGGATTTAGATAATTTATTGAGCCATATTGTTGACATAATTGTAAAAACAATGGACGTGGAGAAAGTATCTGTTTTTGTCTTAGATAATGAGGAAAATAAATTTAAAATCAGGGCGTCTTATGGGCTGAACGGAGAGAAGGACAGGCTTCTTTTTCCAAAACAGGATTTTTTTTTCCGCTGGGTGGAGGAGAAAAATAATATAGTCATAAGAGAGGAGATTGAGGAGAGGATTTATTCTGACCAGAGGATGGGCTTAATCGATGCACGGATGAAGGAGATGGGCTCTGAGATTTGCCTGCCGTTGGTCCATGAGAATCATCTTATCGGGATCATAAATCTCAGCTACAAGAAAAGCAGGAGTTTATTTTCTTACAAGGACATTGAGTTATTAAAGGCCTTGTCTAATCAGGCTTCAGTGGCCCTTGAGAACGCAAGACTCTACGACATGCTTAAGAGGTCAAAGATACATATGCGCAGGGTTGACAGGCTTGCTTCATTGGGGACTCTTACTGCCGGATTAGCCCATGAAATAAGAAACCCTCTTGTATCAATAAAAACGTTCCTCCAGCTCCTTCCAGAAAGATTTGATGATGAAGAATTCAGGACATATTTTTTAAATCTGACTGTAGAAGAGGTTGAGAGGATAAGCAGTCTCTTGAGCGAGCTGCTTGATTTTGCAAGGCCATCTGAACCAAACTTTCAGAAGGCTGATATAAACGAGATAATGGAGAAAGTTGTTTTACTTGCGGATAAAGAAATTTCAAAGAAGAGTCTGGTAGTCCACAAGCAATACAATATTGACCTTCCAAAGGCGGTAGTGGATAGAGCACAGATGAAGCAGGTGTTTTTGAATATCTTTTTGAATGCAATCCAGGCCTCTTCTGAGAGGGGCGAAATATTTATTGAGACAAGATTTCTTGATATAGGAGAAAAGTTTGTCCAGGTCATTGTAAGAGATAAAGGAGAAGGGATTTCAGAAAAGGATATTGAGAATATATTTACACCTTTTTTTAGCATAAAATCCGGAGGAACCGGGTTAGGGCTTTCTATCAGCCATCAGATTGTTCAGGAGCATAGAGGAACAATAAATGTAAAAAGCCGGCCAGGAGAAGGAAGTACCTTCACAATCAACCTCCCTCTGAATTCAATGGATTATAAAAAAAGAAATGAGCTGTCGCCTGAAGAGGAAGTTATGGAGGGAACTATAAGATGAAGTGGTATATCTTTAGTTTCTTTTTTGGAATCTTTTTATCCGCTGCTTCAGGATTATTTGTTTATTTGAAAGACCGCAGAAGCCCTCAGAATAAAATTCTGTGTCTCCTATGTCTGAGTGTTACTATATGGCAGGTCGGCCGGTATATGACAGCAATTTTAATTGATGAAAAGGAAGCCCTTTTCTGGTGCAGAATCTTATATATAGGTGCCATATTTATACCTCCATTAAGTCTGCATTTCATAATTGCACTACTGAACAAAACCCAGGCTAATGGTAAATTGATTCTATTTGGGTATATCTTAGGAATGACGCAACTTGCCTTAAACTTCACCGACCTTTTCGTAGCAAAAATGGTCTACAAAAATGGTCTTGGTTTTTACGAAGTCCCTGGCAAACTCTATGCTGTCTTTTTTATTACTTATTCCATTTATTCATTTTATATAATATATGAACTTCTAAAAGAATATTATACTATCTCTTCAAGCCTTAAGCGCATAAAAATAAAATATATTACAATAGTTTCTGCTTTGGGTTTCTTAAGCGGCTTTACTGCCTTTTTCCCGGTTTTTGATATAAATATTTCTCCTTTTGCATCTTCCCTTGCTTCAATCTATTTATTTTCCATAAGCTATGCACTGGTCACTTTTAGGGTGGTGGACATTAATTATTTATTTAAAAAAGGGATAATATATGTCTGCACCCTTCCTCTGCTTTTAATCCCTTCATACTTTGTTGTGGTCATCAGCCAGGAATATTTTTTCAAACACTCTGATTACCTTTTTTCAGCCTTAACCATTGGGATGACATTTTTAATTGGCGGGGTGCTGCCAAAGTATAAAGGGATGACGCAAAGATCTATTGAGCAGGTTTTATTTAAAGGGGAAATAAATTATGAAGAAACCATTTATAAATTGAGCAAAATGATAGCCGGGGTACTTGACCTGAAGCTACTTTTAAAAATCATAATTGAGAGCCTCGTAAAGACTATGAACATTACAAAAGCATCAATAATACTGCTTGACGAAGAAAAGGGAATTTTCAGGATAGAGGAATCCTATGGATATAATTATGAATCAGATTTCATTCCATTTTTTAAAGACGATTTATTCTTTAGATGGGTAAAAGAAAAGTCCGAGATAATAGTTAAGGAGGAGGTAGAGAGAGAGAAGGATAATTACAAAATAGAAACTATAATTAAAAAAATGAATTCCATAGAAGCCAGTGTATGCATACCCCTCATTATGAAGGATCGTTTGATAGGTGTTATTGCCCTCGGAAGAAAAGAATCAGGAGATATGTATACTGATAAAGACCTTGATCTTTTAATGACACTGGCAAACCAGGGGAGCGTTGCTATAGAAAATGCCAAGATTTATGATAATTTAAAAAAATCAAAGATAAATATGCGGAGAGCTGACAGGCTTGCTTCATTAGGAACCCTTACTGCAGGACTTGCCCATGAAATAAGGAATCCACTTGTATCAATAAAGACATTCTTGCAGCTTTTGCCGGAAAGATTTGATGATGAAGAATTCAGGACATATTTTTTAAACCTCACTGTAGATGAGGTAGAGAGGATATGCCGGCTGCTTAACGAGCTTCTGGATTTTGCAAAGCCTACAGATCCAAACTTTAATGCAGAGGACATTAATGAAGTAATTGAAAAGATAGTGCTCCTCATTGAAAACCAGGCAAAAAAGAAAAATATAGTAACTCATAAGAACTATTGCCAGGATCTTCCCAAAATAATGATAGACAAGGAGCAGATAAAACAGGTATTATTAAACATTATTTTAAATGCCGTCCAGGCTACATCTGCAAATGGTGAAATTTTTATAGAGACGCGCCGTTTCAACGGGAGTGATGAATTTGTCCAGGTTGAAATCAGAGATACCGGAGAGGGAATTCCAGAAAAGGACATTGAAAATATATTTACCCCTTTTTTTACTACAAAACATGGGGGGAGCGGGCTTGGTCTTTCAATAAGCCATCGCATTATTCAGGAACACCGTGGGTCAATCAATGTTATAAGTCAGGTTGGCAAGGGGAGTTCATTTTTTATTAACCTGCCGTTAAACCCGCGAAACTATGAACGGAGGAAGAGATCAGAAGCGTATGAAAAAGAAAGTTCTGGTTGGCAGTGATTCTCAGAGCATAAGAGAGTCAGTAAGAGTAATCCTTGATGACCAATTTCTGTTCTTCAGCAGCAGTTTTTCACAAGATCTTAAACAGATTGTTGAAAGAGAAGGAATAGATTTAGTCATTTTAGAGATTGGGTACCTTAATGAGAAAAATATCAGCCTGTTAAATGATCTTTTTTCTTCATTCAGTGACCTGCAATTTGTTTTGCTGGTAGAGAATTACGATGCAGAGGAATGGAACGGAATTTTAGACAGGGAAAATATAGCAATAGTTAAAATTCCTGCCCAGATTTTGGATTTGAGGGACAGAGTAGAGGGTATTTTAAAAAGTACGAATTTAAAAAGAGTCAGAAAAAAGATAATAGATGAAACAGAGTGCAGTGACAGGTATCTCATTGAAGAGAATAGAGCAAAGTTTTCAACAGAAGTAATCAAGCTTTTAGATAAAGCTATCACTCATGAAACCCCTGTTTTGATACAGGGAGAAAAAGGTACAGGCAGGGGATTAGCAGCAAGAATTATTCATTGCAATGGTTTAAGAAAAAAGAAACAATTTTTACATCTGGTTTGTAGAGATTTAACTCTGAGTGATTTTATTAAAACCCTTATAGAAAAGAGGGATAAATACTCGCCAAAAAAATCTTCATACGGAACAATCTATTTTGATGAGATTGGAGATCTTTGTCAAAAGACCCAGAGAATGATTGCAGAATTAATCGAGCAGGGAGGGATCAGGGCTGAGAGCGGAGAATTTGTTGAGACGGATTTCAGAATAATCGCTTCTACTTCAACAGGTCTGTTTAAAAAGATGAAGGATGGAAATTTTGACCAGAAATTATTTTATAAAATAAGTACCCTTCCAATACATATTGAACCGCTGAGAGAGAGGAGAGAGGAAATTCCTTTAATTGTTGAGGCAATACTCAAAGAAGAGGTAATGAAATTAACTTTAAGTAAAAAAAGCTTTTTTCCTGAGGCGATGGAATCACTTAAAGACTATTTCTGGCCCGGAAACTTAACAGAACTTGAGAGTGTTGTTATCAGATCTGCATTGCTGGCAAGTAATGAGATTATTTCTCCTGAGGAGATTTCCTATTATTTTGGAAGAGTTTCAAAAGATTCAAAAAAACACAGGGAAGTCTTGGCGGACACAGAGTATCCACCTTCGGAAGGTTTTGAGGAGGGAAGGGAAAAAGAAAGAAAAGCAGATGAAGGCAATGAGGATTTGATTATGGAATTAGCCCATGAAATAAAAAATCCCTTAGTTGCTATTAAAACCTTTGCCAATCTCCTGCCAACCCAATTTGATGACCCAGAGTTCAGGAGTAATTTTTATAAGGTGATGAATGAAGATATTGACAGGATTGACTCGTTAGTAGAAAGTGTTTTGGAATACCAACGGGTTTTAGCCCTTCAACCAGAGGCTAAATCGCTTCCTGAAGTATTAAGCAGCGTAATACAAAGCTTAGAAAAAGAATTTAATAATAACAGGATCCTGGTCTCTAAAGACTTTGACCAGAACCTTTCCAATATTCAAATAGAAAATAATAAAATTTCCTTTGCTTTGAAAAATGTAATTCTAAGATTAATTAAAGAGGTGGGAGAAGACAGCGAGCTGAGATTTTTAGCAAGAGTTAAATCCTTAACTCCTGTGAACAGTGCTGGTAATTTCTCAACAGAAGGGATAGAAGTGGTTATCTCAGCAATGGATACCAGAAATAAAGAGAAGGAAGAGCTTTTTTTCATTAATGAGAAGCATTTTGGAGTAAAAGGGATTGAAATATTTTTGGCTGAACAGTTGATAAAATCTAATTCTGGTAAAATCTCTATAAACACAATTGATAATAGTGGGATAGAGGTCATCATATTAATACCTGAAATTAAAAA
>MGDB01000002.1:14357-17485 GCA_001790645.1 Candidatus Schekmanbacteria bacterium GWA2_38_11 | reverse complement strand
ATTTTCTCATTATGTTTAACTTCATAGACAATTCTCCAATCGCCAACTCTTAATTTAAAAAGCCCGGAATATTTTCCATGCAAGGGTAAAGGTGAGATATTATTAATGTTCTGAATAAGCCATTTAAGTTTGTCTAAAACTCTTTGACCGGTCTTTTTATCAAGGGATTCAAGGGACGATTCGCCTTCGGAAGAGAAATCAAGCTTATACATTTACCATTTAAGCCCTAATTTTTTTGCTACCTTTTCAACTGGAATTCTCTCTTTCGATTTAAGAGAGCGTTTTAATGCTTCTTCAAATTCAGGTCTCAACTCCAATCCATAATCAGGGTCAATAACTTCAGCAATTACTTCCCTGATGAGAGCTTTAAACTCTTCAACTGTCATATTACTTACTTTTTTTCCCTCAGCCGTAATAGGCATGTTTCTTCCCTCCTTTAGGGTAGAGAGCAGTTATGAGCACACTGTTATAATATCATATAGTCTTAGATTATCGATTGTCAAATAGATTCTAATTTCTCTGTGTCCTCCGTGCCTCTGTGGTAAAAAATATATTTTGGACAGAAGTGCCACAGGATAAAATTCAGGTATGCCAAGAAGACCGAAACTTGATACACCGGGTGCCCTTCACTATGTAATTGCAAGAGGTATTTGAGGGGACAAAGGATTTTTAAAAAATAAAAGGGACTATGAAGATTTTCTTAAAAGGCTTGAGGATATAACAAGGGATAACTGTATATCAGTTCTGGCATGGTCTTTAATACCACCTGGATTTAGCGGGTTTGATAAATCAAACCCCTACAGCCGTGAAAACGGGGAACTTTTAAAATGAACTGGATTCCCGCTTTCGCGGGGAAACCTGGATTCAGCATCAAGCATGCCATGTACACAGATACGGGATGCGGAATGACAGACCTGTTTTTGAACAGTTCTGGAAGTTGATACCTTGCAACTCTGTTGCGGGGTAGATCATTTTTATTTCACCATCAGCATTTCCCTTGCATGTCTTCTTGAAATCTCGGTTATTTTTTCTCCTCCAAGCATCTTTGCTATTTCTTCAACCCTGCCACTGCTATCTAATTCCTCGACTTTAGCAACGGTTCTGCCATCAATTACATTCTTTGATACCTTAAAATGAGCATCAGCAAAGCCTGCAATTTGGGGTAGATGGGTTATGCAGAGGACCTGTCTTGCAGTTGAAACAGCTTTTAACCTTTCTCCAACTACCTTTGCGACTTCACCCCCGATTCCGGAGTCTATTTCATCAAATACAAGCACAGGGACTCTGTCGGCCTCAGCGAGAATTGACTTTATTGCAAGCATTATCCTCGAAAGTTCTCCTCCAGAAGCAATTTTTGATAAGGGCTTTAATTCTTCACCTGAATTAGGAGAGATTAAAAATTCTATGTCGTCTATTCCTTTGGGAGTAAATTTATATTCTGAAAATCCCCCTGGCCCCCCTTTGTTAAAGGGGGATGTGGAGGGATTATTCCCATTATCCTTTAAACCTTCGCGGAAGTTTATTCTGAAACGAGCCCTCTCCATCTTAAGCCCCTTCATCTTCTTTTCAACCTTCTTTTCTATTTCCGCTGCAACAGCTTTTCTTTTCTGAGACAAATCAAGGGAAAGCTGCTCAAGCTCTGACTTAAGTTTATTTATCGAGGCTTCAAGCTTTTGGATCTCCTGCTCAGAATTGTCCAATTTATTAAGTTCCTCTTCTTTGTAATCCTTTAATTTTAAAATTTCCTCTAAATCTGCATTATATTTTTTCTTTAATCTGTTTAGGAAATCTATCCTTTCCGAAATCTCCTCAAGGCGCTTTGGGTCAGAGTCAATCCCATCAGCATAGGAGCGAAGGTCTGAGGTAAGTTCCTTAGCTTCCGTTAAGATCTCCCCAAGCTTTTTACTGAATGGAGAAAGCTTTTCATCTATAGAAGATATTCTTGAAAGCTCAGGAAGAATGCTGCTCAAAAGGCTGTATACAGAGTTATCGCTGTCGTATATAACTTCACAGGCTTTATGAACCGTCTGGGTGAGAAGAAGAGAGTTTTTCAAAATCTCTTTTTCTCTCTTACTTTCTTCGTCTTCGCCGGGTTTTATATTGGCTGTTGAAATTTCCTGGATCTGAAAGAGGAGAAGGTCCTGTTTCTGTGCCTTTTCTCCGTAGGATTTTTTTAGTTCACTAATTTCTTCATCAATCTTTTGCAGCTTAAGAAACCTCGAACTCACCTCATCCCTTAAAGGGAGTAAGCTGCCGTAGTCATCTACCACCTCAAGCTGGTTTTCTCTGCGAAGTAACAATTGATGATCATGCTGGCCATGGATATCGACCAGGTGCTCACCTATTTTTGAAAGAGCTGAGACATTGAACCTCTCTCCATTGATGTAAACCTGGCTTTTACCGGTTTCGGTTATCTCTCTTTTTATTATCAGGTCATCACCGGCCTCTATCTTAATGCCTATGTCATTTAATAGTTCTTTAATTTTTTGATTTTTTGAAATTTCAAAAACCGATTCTACTGATGCTGCTTTTTCACCTGACCTGATAAGTTCGGATGATGACCTTTCACCAAGTGCAAGGTTTAAGGCATCTATGATTATGGATTTCCCGGCTCCGGTTTCACCTGTCAGGATATTTAATCCGGGCTTTAAGGAAATTTTGAGGTTATCGATGATTGCAAAGTTTTTTATTGAAAGCTCTGTCAGCATTATTAAAATTTTTTTATGTAGCCGCAACCTTCAGGTTGCGTCATATTACGCAGGCTAAAGCCTGCGGCTACCTTTAATATATCCGCATTTCACCTTTCCCCCCACTTAAGCTTAGTTCTGAGGATTTCATAATAGTTTCTGTCCTTTGGCTGGATAAGGGTAATTCCTTTCTCTGCTTTTTTTATTTCAACGACATCTCTTTCTCTCAGAGCAAAACCGACCTGACCGTCTAAAGTCAGCAGCACATCTTCATTCTCAGATTCAAGTATTACCTCTACCTTTGAGGTATCAGGAATCACAATAGGCCTGTTAGTAAGAGAATGAGGACATATTGGTGAGAGGACAATTACATTAAGTTCAGGGTATATTATGGGACCTCCTGCAGCTAAAGAATAAGCAGTTGAGCCTGTAGGTGTTGAA
>MGDB01000002.1:13978-14162 GCA_001790645.1 Candidatus Schekmanbacteria bacterium GWA2_38_11 | reverse complement strand
ACGGATTCAAGCACTGAATAAAGATCATCATGCTTTACCTCTGTCAAAAAACCAAGTCCCCCTAAGTTTACCCCAAGGATGGGTGTATCCTTTTTTCCGATTAACCTTGCAACGCTTAAGAAAGTCCCATCACCTCCAAGGACGATTAAAAGGTCAACTGATTCCGGAAGTTTATTCTTTTTAA
>MGDB01000002.1:10996-13946 GCA_001790645.1 Candidatus Schekmanbacteria bacterium GWA2_38_11 | reverse complement strand
CTAAAAAAATCTACTCTAAAATTATTTTAACAGTGTTTAGCACGGGAAAGCAACACACTTTTCATTAAATATTTCT
Source organism: Candidatus Schekmanbacteria bacterium GWA2_38_11 (assembly GCA_001790645.1). GTDB lineage: Bacteria > Schekmanbacteria > GWA2-38-11 > GWA2-38-11 > GWA2-38-11 > GWA2-38-11. The sequence goes on along the minus strand of MGDB01000002.1, from coordinate 13,870 downwards.
ATTCATCCATGTTGTCAATAATAAAAATGGTGTGTGTGCTCGGGATCGATGCCTTTGAGGTTGCTGGAAAACTTAAAATAATTTTAGAGTAGATTTTTTTAGCTTGAGCTTGTAATTTTCTATCAGAGTTGGTTTCTTTCGTCAAGAGTACTTGTCTCTATTTATCAATTGACACTGAGTGTTTGAAATTTTAATATGAATTCAGTTTCTATTTTTACATTGCAGAGGAGATATTTTGAAAGAGAGTCTAAGAAAAGCGATAGAAGAGGCTATAAAAAGTTTTAAAGAGGACTTCGGGGGTGAAGAACTCCCATCTATTTTAATAGAAACACCGAAAGAAGAAAAGTTTGGTCATTTCTCAACAAATATTGCCCTTCTGCTTTCATCAAGATTAGCTAAGCCACCAAGAAAAATTGCAGAGGAGATTTTAAAGAAATTTAATTGCACAATTGTAGAGAAGGCAGAGATTGCAGGACCTGGTTTCATAAATTTCTTTATCACACAGAAAACATGGCAGGACCTTGTTCCTGAGGTTTTGGCAAAGAGAGAAAGATATGGCTCCTCGGATCTTGGTCGAGGGGAAAAAATACAGATTGAGTTTGTAAGCGCTAACCCCACAGGTCCGCTTCACATTGGCCATGGCAGGGGGGCTGCAGTTGGAGATGTCCTTGCAAATATCTTAGAGTTTTCCGGTTTTGATGTCCACAGGGAATACTATATCAACGATGTAGGTGTCCAGATGACTACCCTTGGAAAGTCCTTAAAGGCACGCTACCTTGAACTTCTTGGTGAGGAAGTAAAATTTCCTGAGAATGGCTACCCGGGCGGGTATCTGAAAGATGTCGCAAAGGAACTCTATGAAGAAGTGGGCGATAGCTTGAAAGACAAGGGGCAGGGGGCAAAGGGCAAAGGGGTAGCCGCAGGCCTTAGCCTGCGTGAGGAAGCCGAGAAAGCTGATAGCCGAGAGCTAATAGCTGAGAGCTTGCAAGAAGGGGATTTAGAGTTTTTTATAAAATTTGCATGTGAGAAACTCCTTAACCTCATAAAAAAGGATCTTGAAGATTTCAGGGTAAGGTTTGATGCCTGGTTTTCTGAGGTAACACTTTTTGAGAGTGGAGAAATAAAAAATTCAATTGAACTTCTTAAAAGCAAGGGCATTATCTATGAAAAGGATGGGGCATGGTGGCTTCGCTCAAGTGGATCCGGAGATGAAAAGGATAGAGTCGTTATAAAAACAGACGGGGCTACCACTTACCTTGCTTCAGACATTGCATATCACAAAAACAAATTTGAGAGAGGCTATAAAAAGGTTATTGATATATGGGGCGCTGATCACCATGGTTACATTCCGAGAATGAAGAGTGTGGTGCAGAGCCTCGGCTACCCTAAAGATTCCCTCATTGTGATTTTAGTGCAGATTGTAAACTTGCAGAAGCACGGCAAGACAGTTGCAATGGGTAAACGGGAGGGCCAATTTGTTACTCTGCGGGAGGTAATGGATGAGGTTGGCGTTGATGCATGCAGATTTTTCTTTCTTGAAAGAAAGAGCGATGCCCACTTAAGTTTTGATTTAGAGCTTGCAAAGGAACATTCGAGCAAAAACCCGGTCTATTATGTCCAGTATGGACATGCGAGGATTTGCAGCATCTTCAGAAAAGCACAGGAAAAGGGGCTAAATCTTCAGAGGATAGACAAAGTGGATTTAAGCCTTCTGAAAATAGAGGAAGAATTATCTTTAATCAGAAAAATCTATCAGTTCCAGGAAACAATAGAGGCGATAGCAAACTCTTTTGAGCCTCATCATATAACTTTTTATCTGAAAGAGCTTGTTACCCTGTTTCACAAGTATTATAATGAACATCCGGTTTTAGGGAATGATGTCAGTCTTAGTTCTGCAAGGCTCAATTTGTGCAAGGCAGTAAATATTGTTTTAGAGAATGGCTTGAGGCTTTTAGGAATTTCTGCACCTGAGAGTATGTGATCTAATCCCTCCAACCCCTCTTTATCAAAGGGGGGCAAGGAGGGATTTATTTACTGGTCTAAAGACCCGTTTCTACGTTTTTTTAAGCAGGCTTTCAATTATGGGACTGCGTGATATTGATAAGATAAAAGAGGGAAAGGAACAAAAAACTTATACATTGGGGACACTCGTCATGATAAGTCTTTTGCTATTTTTGTTGGGAATTGTAACCGGAATTTATATATCAGATTTTTTAAAAGAGATATTTAAAGTCTTTTAATCAGTAAAATGAAGAATTCTTATTACACCGTAAAGGTTGCTATATTTACTATTTCAAAGTTTGCTGATTCTCAGTATGAGTCTCTGAAGAAAAAAGGGTATGATGTCTATATCGAGACCGTAGGCGGCTTTGGTAGAAAGAAGTCTTATACTGTGGGAGTTGGGGAGTTTAAAAGTAAGGTAGAAGCAGAAAAGATTGCTGAAACTATAAGGACAATGGAAAGGCTGAAAGCAGAAGTGATTGATATACGGTTTTAATTTTTAAGAATGTAGGGCAACCCTTTAGGGTTGCCTGCCTGCCGGCAGGCAGGCTTTAAGCAAGGCTGAAGCCTTGCCCTACAGCTTACAACTTAAAGCTTATAGCTTACAGCGATTAAGATTAACCATAAATTACCGTGTCCAGAGAAAAAATAGGTTTCATCTTGAACAGACGTAGCTGCCGGGATTTCTCTTCCAAGCCTTTAAAGGAAGGAGACGTGGAGATTCTTATTGAGGCTTTGCGTAAAGCCCCGTCAGCCGGAAACATCCAGCCCTGGTTTTTTTATGTTGTGACAAATGAAACGGTAAAAAGCGACCTCGTCAAAGCTGCCTATGGGCAATCTTTCATAGCTGATGCCCCAGTTGTTTTTGTTGTG
>MGDB01000002.1:4891-10932 GCA_001790645.1 Candidatus Schekmanbacteria bacterium GWA2_38_11 | reverse complement strand
AGGACACTGCAGCAGCGGTTGAGAATTTGCTTTTAGCTGCAACATCCCTTGGGTACGGGAGCTGCTGGATCGGGGCATTTAATGAGGATAAAGCAAGAAAGGCACTTAATATTCCAGAGAATCTGTGGCCTGTAGGAATTGTCCCTGTTGGCTATGGGAAGTTGTCAGGTCAGCCCACCCCACGAAAACCTGTCTCAGAAACTTTTTCATTTATAAAATAGTACTTAAAACATCACGCATTCTTATAAAAAATAGCTGATTAGTGATAATATTATTGAATTTTAAAGAAAAGACGTTAATACTTAGCAAAAATAAAACCTGAAACCCCCATGCTTCAGCATGGAGGTGAAAGGTTTTCCTTTTGAAGAAATTAAAAACATATATAAAATAAAATTTGCCTACCCTTCCAAGAAATAATTTTTATCTATTTATAAGATGGCAGGAGACAAGAACTCCATTGCCGGCATTTTTAAGGAGTGGCTCAACCTCCCTGCATAATGGCTCTATCATCCAGGGGCAGCGGGTGTGGAAGTGGCAGCCTGAAGGACGGTCTATCGGGCTTGGGACATCCCCTTCTGCTATAATCCGTTTCTTTTTAACTCTCGGATCAGGAGTCGGAATCGCTGAGAAAAGGATCTTTGTATATGGATGCTTCGGGTCGTTATAAATCCTTTCACTTTTTCCCATTTCAACAATTTTCCCAAGATACATGACAGCCACATTCTCTGACAAGTAGCGGATAAGGCTTAAGTCATGTGAGATAAAGAGGTATGTTAATTGAAACTTTTCCTTAAGTTCTGCTAAAAGGTTTATTATCTGGGCCTGGATAGAGACATCAAGAGATGAAACCGGTTCATCTGCGATTACAAGATCCGGGTTTAGAGCCAGAGCCCTTGCAATTCCTATTCTCTGACGCTGGCCGCCGCTGAACTCATGGGGATAGCTGTCATAATGTTCAGGCTTGAGACCAACTATATTTAAAAGTTCCAAGACCCTTTCCCTCCTTTCCTTTCGCCCTGCTATATGGTGGATTGCCAGTGGTTCACCAATTATATTTCCGACTCTCATCCTCGGGTTAAGAGAGGCATAGGGGTCCTGGAATATCATTTGCATTTTTCTTCGCAAGGCCTTCATCTTTTTTTTGTCATATTCAAAAATATTATCTCCCTCAAATAATGCTTTTCCTTCTGTCGGTTCTATCAACCTCAGAATTGTTCTTCCAATAGTTGTCTTGCCGCATCCGCTTTCTCCAACAAGGCCTAAAGTCTCGCCCTTTTTAATGGAAAAGCTGACCCCGTCAACAGCATAGACAACCTTTTTCTTTTTTGAAAAAAAACTTGAGGCTACCGGGAAGTAGGTTTTAAGATCAACTACATCTAAAAGGTTTTCCATTTATCCTCTGCAAATTATTTCAAATACCCCCTTACCCCTCTTTGCTAAGGGGTGGATTAAATTAACTCCCCCTTTGAAAAAGGGGGATAAAGGGGGATTATATTTTCCTTTAATAAATCTTTTATAATTATTTCCTCTTTATTTTGAGCACTACGCGCAAGAGCGTTTTAATATTTATTGACAAAGCCGGTCAAATCGGAAAAAATTTTCAACAAGAAAAATAATAGTTTTCTAAATCTATCTTTGTCAAATGAAAACGTGTAGAAGGTAGTGTAAAAATCAAAGGATTCAAGTGGCCAAGCGTAAAAAAGCTAAAAACTTAAAGTACAAAACGAAAAACCAAAACTTAAAACATTTAGCTTTTAGTTATAATTTTTCGCTTTAAACTATGGTTTTACATTTTTCGCTTTAAGCCTTAAGTTACCTTGAACCCTACATAATTAAGGATAAAACGATGACAGAAATTATAAAAGTTGACCCCTTAAAACCTGACCTCAATTTACTCATGAAAGCAGAAGAGGTTTTAAGAAAAGGTGGTGTTATAGCTTATCCAACAGACACTGTTTACGGGTTAGGAGTAAATGCCCTTAATGAGGAAGCTGCAAGAAAAGTATTTTCATTAAAAAAGAGAGATGAATCAAAGCCTTTGTTATTAGTTGTTTCAGAGGAATTCAATTTAAAAAAAATAATTACAGAAGTTTCACCTCAGGCATTAAAGCTTATTAAAACCTTCTGGCCAGGGCCATTAACAATTATATTTAAGGCAAACAATAAAGTTTCTCCTCTTCTGACAGGAGGGACAGGAAAGATTGGTGTAAGGGTACCTGATAATTTAATAGCACTCAAGCTTCTTTCCCTTTGCAGATTCCCTATTACTTCTACAAGTGCTAATCCATCGGGTATGGAAGAGGCAAAAACGGCGGAAGAAGTTAAAAATTATTTTTCTAAGAAGATCGATCTTATAATTGATGGCGGGAAATGCCAAAAGGCTTTGCCTTCAACAATTGTCGAGATTGAAAAAGGGGAGATTAAGGTTCTTAGAAAGGGGATGATAAGTGAGGAGATTATAGCCAGCGCCTTGACAAAATAGCCCAAATCTAATAAAAAAGTGTTGCTATTTTAGCTATAATTATTTAAAATTAATTTTTTTTAAAAGGAATTAAATAATGTCAATAACTTATAAGCCAAAAAAGAAAAAGAGAAAAAGAACCCACGGCTTTTTAAAAAGGATGAGTACAAAGGGCGGGAGAAAGGTACTCAAAAGAAGGAGGGCAAAGGGGAGAAAGAAGCTCACGGTGTAACTTTATGTTCCCAAACCTTTATGAAAAAGGTTAATTCGCTAAAACCTTCGGAGAGAATAAAAAAATATTCCGAGTTTAAACGAGTTTTTGCAAAAGGGAAAAGCGTTGATTCCGGGCATTTGAGATTTTATTTTACGCCTAACGATCTTGGATTTTCAAGAATTGGTCTTTCTCTCAGCAGAAAAGTAGGCAATGCCGTAAAAAGAAACAGAATCAAAAGATTAACAAGGGAAGTCTTCCGCAAACAAAAAAAACGATTCAAAAACGGCTGTGATATCCTTGTAGTTGGCAGAGAAGCCATTCCAGAGATTTCATTGACCGAAATGGAAACTATTTTTAGTGAGGCGTTGTCGAAAAGCAGGGTTGAAGTGGAATAAAGTTTTTGAAGATAGCCAATTTTGTAAAACTTTTTGCTGTTTTATTGATAAGAGCTTATCAAGCTCTGCTTTCTCCTATATTACCCCCTTCTTGCAGGTTTACACCATCCTGCTCGCAGTATGCTCTTGAAGCCTTTAGTAAATATCGTTTTTGTAAGGCTTTTTGGTTATCATGCAAGCGGGTTGTGAGATGTAATCCGTTCCATCATGGTGGTTTTGACCCATTAAAATAATAGGTGAAAAAAATCTGCTTTTAATGATTACGCTGATTAAAATGAGATTTCACAGATGAGGTCTCTTTCTATATTTTTAGTGACCTCTAAATAAGCTAAATATATTTTTAAAAAATTTTAAAAGATCAGGAGAAAGAATGCAAATAAGGCTTATATTCTTTATAATCCTAAGCCTCGTGATAATAATGTCCTATCAGTATATCTTTTTGCCAAAGCCTGAAGATCTTGCCAAAGGAGAAAAGAAAACAGCAGAAGGGGTGATAGACAAGAACAAAGTTCTATCTCCTGCAGAACCAGTTCCTGAGGTCAGGGAAAAACTTATTAAGACACTGGGTTCATCCTATCCTGAAAAGGGCCAGCCCACTGCCCAGGATCAGTCAATTTTCATAGATACTGATTTATACCAGGCAAAGTTTTCTAAAAACAGAGCTATTTTGAAAGAATTGGTTTTAAAAAAATATAATGATAAGGACGGGAATAGGGTCAAATTGATAGGGAAAGGAGAAAAGGAAGAAAGCCCTCGCACCCTGGATTTTGTGTTAACCACCAATTCATCATCACCCTTAAGCTTTACTTTTGATGCTGATAAAAAATCCCTCAACTTGAGCAAGAATGAACCAAAGGGCATTATAAAGTTTACTTCATTTTCTGCTGACGGAGTAGAAATAATAAAGAGCTTCAAGTTTGACAATGATTCCTATCTTATGGATATAAATATTGAGGTTAAAAATTTAAAGGAAGCTCCTGCTGATTTTTCAAGCCAGATAATTCTTGGTCCGCACTTTTATCCGGGTGCTGATACTGTGGATTCCTCAAGCCATTTTGGACCCATCGTAGATTTTAACAACAAAGTGATCAGGGAAAAACCTGAGAAAATTAAGGAACCCGTAATTTTCTCTAATGGGAATGTGGGCTGGATCGGGATTGAATCAAAATACTTTTTAGCCTCCGTAATGCCTGAACAGAAAAATTTTTCGGCTTTTATGCTCAATGATAAAAACAAGGAAAGTCTTGTAGGGTTGCAGTCGGCTAAATCTAAAATAGAGAGTAATGGGAAGCTGTCTCAGAGCTATAAAGCCTATTTAGGCCCCAAAGAATTTAATGAGCTAAAAGCCGTTAAGCTTGAGAATGCCATAGATTTTGGCTGGTTTGGAATTTTTGGTATACCTTTGCTGCAGGCTCTTAATTTCTTTAACTCTTATTTAAAAAATTACGGCCTTTCAATTATTGTTATTACTTTAATTATAAAAATTTTCTTTATCCCCTTTACGCAGAAGAGTTTTAAATCCATGCAGGCAATGCAGAAGCTTCAGCCTCAGATAAAAGCGCTGAGGGAGAGGTATAAAAAGGAACCCCAGAAATTAAACCAGGAGACAATGGAGCTTTATAAAAAAAATAAGGTCAACCCGCTTGGGGGTTGCTTGCCGATGGTTTTGCAGATTCCTGTCTTCATAGCGTTTTACAATGTGCTTCTGAGTTCAATTGAACTCAGAGGAGCTCCATTTTTCTTATGGATTCATGATTTATCAGCAAAAGACCCTTATTATATCACGCCAATCATAATGGGCATTACGATGTTTATCCAGCAGAAAATGAGCCCAACCTCTCCGGACCCGAAGCAGGCTCAGATCATGCTGGTAATGCCGGTTGTTTTTACTTTTATGTTTATGTCTTTCCCAACAGGTTTAGTCCTTTACTGGACTGTAAATAATCTCCTTACAATAGGCCAGCAATACCTTATAATGGGGAAAGTTAGCACCAAAGAGGGAGAAGAGATTAAAGGGAAAAGTAAAAAGAAAAGAGCTTAATGGGTAAACAGTCCTTTTAAAAATATTTGATTTGAGGAGTTGACATGAAGATTACAGAAGAAGGAAAGACGCCGCAGGAGGCCATTGAAAAGGTAATAAAAAAATTAGGTATTTCCCGAGACCAGATAAAAGTGGAAATTATTGAAAAGGGCAGCAAAGGTATATTGGGCATTATGAGCAAACCGGCAAAAATTGAGGTAACTGTTTCAAATAATGGGATTGAATACAAGGCCAAGAAATTTATCGAAAAGGTATTAGAATATATGGATTTCCCATCCACCCTGAATGTTAAGAGAGAAAAGGAATTGGTAATTCTTGAAATATACGGTCAAAATACCGGTCTTCTGATTGGGAAAAAGGGCCAGACTCTTGAAGCTCTTCAGCATATTCTTGACAGGTTTCTTAACAGAGAAGACGATAAAGGAGCGAAAATATTAATAGACATTGAGGGCTACAGGGAAAAAAGAGAAGAGGCTCTCAAGAATCTTGCTCTCCGTGTGGCTAAGAAGGTAAAATCTACAGGCGTTCCAACCACAATGATGCCTATGAACCCTAAAGAGAGAAGGATTGTGCATATGGCTTTAAATGGGGACAAAGGTGTAAAAACTGTGAGCAGAGGGAACGGGACTTTTAGAAGAATCGTAGTCTATCCGAGCAATCAGCAAGTTGAGGAAAAACAGGAAGACTGAGAAGTATTGAGAAGGGTTCAAGAGGTCAAGGATTCAAGGGTTCGAGTGTAAAAAGCTAAAAAGTAAAAGTGTAAAACTAAAAGCCATAATTCAAAGTTTAAAACCTTTTTTTATAATTTTATGTTTCTCACACTAACGTTTTTAACCACACAATCTCTTAAATCCACTATATTATTTTCTCATACTTTAAGTTTTGAGTTTTGGTTTTACGCTTTTCGCCTTAAACTTTAAATTATCTTGA
>MGDB01000002.1:2896-4873 GCA_001790645.1 Candidatus Schekmanbacteria bacterium GWA2_38_11 | reverse complement strand
CCTCGAACCCTCTTTTAAAGAAGATACCATAACAGCCATATCAACTCCTCTTGGCAGGGGAGGACTGGGTATAGTAAGGCTCAGCGGCACTGACTCATTTCAGATAGGGAAGAAGATTTTAAAATTATCCTCAGGCGTTAATCTCCTCAAAGCTCCCTCCCATAGAGTTTTTCATGGATGGTTACAGGATCAAAAAAAGGAAATATTAATCGACGAGGTCCTTGTTACAGTTTTAAGAAAACCAAGAACTTATACTTGTGAGGATATGCTGGAAATAAGCTGCCACGGAGGGGAGGCTGTTCTGCAGCAAGCCCTAATCCTTTGCATAAAAAACGGAGCGAGAATAGCAGAACCGGGAGAGTTTACAAAACGCGCTTTTTTAAATGGGAGGATCGATTTATCCCAGGCTGAAGCAGTTCTTGACCTAATAAATTCAATCTCTGAAAAAAGTCTTCTCGTAGCAGCAGAGCAGTTGAGAGGAGGGCTTAAGGAAAAGATTACAGAGATAAAAGATTCGATAATAAGCCTCCTTTCACAGCTTGAAGCAGTAGTTGATTTTCCCGAAGAGGAACTTGAGACCCAACTGCGGGAGAAAAATTTTAATGATCTATCAACACAGGTTGATAAGATAGATTACCTTCTTGGAACAGAAAGAACAGGCAGGATACTGAGAGAGGGTTTTACCTGCGTTATAGTTGGCAAACCCAATGCGGGCAAATCAACACTCTTTAATACTCTCTTAAACAAAGAGAGGTCAATAGTAACGGAAATCCCTGGAACAACGCGAGATTATATAAGCGAGGAGATCTCAATTAATGGATTTCCCATAAAATTAACTGATACCGCAGGAATTGCTGAAATAAGTGATGAGCTTGGGAGGGAAGGGGTTAAAAGAAGCAGGGAAGAACTTGAGCGGTCCGATTTAGTAATCTTTATTCTTGATGCATCAAGAGAGCTCTCAAAAGAGGATGAAGAGATTTTTTCTTTAATAAAAAAAAGAGAGAAGATCATTCTTTTAAATAAGATTGACCTGCCAAAAAAATTAAATAGCTCTGATCTTGCCGGTTTATTAAATGGAGAGGATTCTATTGAGGTATCTTTAAAGGAAAAAAAGGGAGTAGAAGAGGTTCTAAAGGAAGCAGGAAGACTTGCAGTAGATAAAAACCTTAATGGTTTTACGGGAATAGCTATAAATTTGCGCCATAAAAAGCTTTTAGAAAAGACAAAAGAGTCTATTTTAAAGGCAAAGAGAACTTTAGAGGACGATCTCTCGGAAGAATTTATCTCTTTTGATTTGAGAGAGGCTTTAAACTTCCTTGGTGAGATCACAGGCGAAGTTTATACAGAAGAGATCCTTGACAGGATTTTTAAGGATTTCTGTATAGGAAAATGATAGCAAATTACTTCACTCTTCAAATATTCTTATCAGACCTTTTTTCCATGCTTTAAAGAGAGAAAAGAGAATCATCAAAAAAACCAGGCACACCGCCCAGAATATGATTTCGGACTGGCAACTAAGAAATCCTTCTGTATAAATATCACCATAAATTTCTAAAATTATGGCACACATAATCCATGAAAAAAATGAATTGTACTCTCTTTCTAAGACATACCGCCAGTTAAAATTTTTATCCTTTGGGAAAAAGTTCCGGAGTGAGGAACCTCTGAGAAAAAAGACAGGAATTTTATAAAATTTTGGGAAAAGTCTTGGGACTTTTGTAAGATAATCCAGATAAATTTGGCCAAACTTCTTTTTTAAGAAATCTTCTTCGGCTATTATAATATGCCAGTATTGAAAAGCCCAGAAGCCTAAAACAATCAGATAGCATAAAAAAGAGTTATATATAATTGTCAACCCTAACGTGATAAATAGATTTCCAAGATAGAGCGGATTTCTTGTAAATGAATATAACCCGTCCGTATTCAAAGAAAAAGCCTTAATAACTCTCCCCCTGCCGCTGGTCTTTTTCCCTGTAA
>MGDB01000002.1:2471-2876 GCA_001790645.1 Candidatus Schekmanbacteria bacterium GWA2_38_11 | reverse complement strand
ATAAACTCTCCGGTAAAGGCAGTGATGAAACCGAGGAAGGTTAAATATTTATTATTTAAGAGAGATTGAGGTCTTGAAAGCAAAAGGACTATAAATATTACTAAAACCGGAGTAAAGCTTCTGTACCTGTATAGCTTTACTCCAATCTTAATCTGGAATTTTTTTAAAGAGTCAATATGTCTCAAGAGATTATTACCTTTACAAGCTAAATTATAATTTTAAATCTTATTAATAATAATTTTCTTTTGTCAAAACAAATTTTTAGAGGTCTCAGAAAAATACACGAGAGACCTCGCTTTTTTTAAACTTTCCCATAGGTAGGTATAGGCTTACTTACCAAGTATAACGAATTCTCTTGACAAAGATATCTGTTTTGAGTAAAGAGTATAGTGTTTGTTACCTTTG
>MGDB01000002.1:0-2065 GCA_001790645.1 Candidatus Schekmanbacteria bacterium GWA2_38_11 | reverse complement strand
GTAAAAACCCACCCCTTTTTTTCATTCTTTTCTGGAACTAAACCTTCCTCTACCCTCGTTTGACATTCATTTGAACTTTGGATTTTGTCATTTGGATTTGGCTCAAAAATTTGAGCTAAGCCTATGGCTCCTCACTTATCATAAATGCAGGATTAATTAGTATGTTAGCTTGTGCCAAGTTTTACTTTGACAAAAACCCTTTCCATAGCTAATCTTTGTTGTATTTAGTTAATACACTTGAGCCCTTGAATTCTTGAACACTATTAAAAAAATGAACAAGGAAATTTTTGATGTCATTGTAGTAGGAGCGGGACATGCAGGATGTGAGGCTGCGCTTGCAGCTTCCCGCATGGGTTGTAAAACTATAACTTTTACAATTAACCTTGATCATATTGCCCTCATGTCATGCAATCCCGCAATTGGAGGGCTTGCCAAGGGACATCTTGTAAAAGAAATAGATGCTCTCGGCGGCGAGATGGGGAAAAATATAGACAAAACAGGAATCCAGTTCAGAATGCTTAACACAAAAAAAGGACCTGCTGTGTGGGGTCCAAGAGCTCAGGCTGATAAGATAAATTACAAGAATAGTATGAGGAAGGTGCTTGAGGGATGTGAGAATCTCACCCTAAAGGAAGGTGAAGTAACTGAAATAATGGCTTATAACAATAAGGTTACCGGGATTAAGACAATTGATGGGGAAGTTTTTGAGGGGGAGACAGTAATCCTGACTACAGGAACATTCTTGAGAGGGCTGGTGCATATAGGACTTGAGCATTTTTCTGCAGGAAGAATAGAGGATCCACCATCAATGCACCTTTCAAAGAGCTTAGAGAGTTTTGGGTTTAAGCTTGGAAGGCTTAAAACCGGGACACCACCACGGCTAAAAGGGGAAACAATAGACTTTTCTGAGATGAAAATCCAGAATGGTTCTGAAAATCCTGAGCCATTTTCCCACTTTACCAAGAAAAAATTAAAAAATTTTGTTTCATGCTATATTGGATATACTAATCCAGATGTTCATTCATATATTAAATCAAATCTGGATAAATCTCCTCTATATTCTGGGATAATTGTGGGAATTGGTCCGAGATATTGCCCATCTATTGAAGATAAAGTGGTAAAATTTGCTGATAAGGAAAAACACCAGATTTTTTTTGAACCTGAAGGACTTGAGACCAATCAAATATACCCGAACGGGATATCCACAAGTCTTCCACAAGAAGTTCAGCTAAAAATGCTCCATAAAATTAAAGGGTTAGAAAGTGTAGAAATAATAAGGCCCGGCTATGCAATTGAATATGATTTTGCTTACCCAACCCAGCTTAAGCCAACCCTTGAGACAAAACTGATTTCAGGCCTCTTCCACGCAGGTCAGATAAACGGAACTTCAGGCTATGAAGAGGCTGCAGCACAGGGACTTATGGCAGGTATTAATGCAGCTTTAAAGGTTTTTGGGAAAGAACCACTTATTTTGAAGAGATCTGAGGCCTATATTGGGGTATTGATAGATGATTTAGTGACTCTTGGAACAAAGGAACCATACAGGATGTTTACCTCAAGGGCAGAGTATAGGCTTATATTGAGGCAGGATAATGCTGATTTGAGGCTTATGAAATATGGCAGGGAGCTTGGCTTAATTGGTGAAAAAGAATATAAAGAGCTCGAAACAAAAAGGGAGCTAATTGATAAAAAAATATTTTACTTAAAAAATACATTCTTAAACCCTTCTAAAGAAACCAACGCCTCTCTTAAAAATCTGGGATGTAGCGAAATTTCAACACCACAGAGCCTTGATCAGCTCCTTAAAAGGCCAGAAATAAACTTTAACCATATAAAGAGTTTGGCAAGAAACGAAGGCAATATACCTCCTGATGTTATAAGACAGATTGAGATCCAGGTAAAATATGAAGGATACATAAAAAGACAGGAGCAGATGATTGAACAATTTAAGAAGCTTGAAAACATGAAAATCCCGCAGGATATAAAGTTTAACACTATAAAAGGCCTCTCAAGAGAAGTTGTTGAAAAATTGGAAAATATAAGGCCGCTTAGTCTTGGCCAAGCC
>MGDB01000001.1 GCA_001790645.1 Candidatus Schekmanbacteria bacterium GWA2_38_11 | reverse complement strand
TAGTGGTAGTATAACTTGGTTCATCCAAATTGTAAGTAAATTGGTTGTGTTCTACGATATTCTTCACAAAGCGTAAATGTATAAAAGTGTCATCACCAGGATAATCCCCTTGCAAGAAAGAGAAACTAACTGACATAACAAAAAATATGAAAAAGAGTAAATACTGTTTTATTCTAGAATTTTTCATTTTATAAAGTGGTTCCAACTCTAACTTTTAATTTTAATTATTATTAATCTTTGATGATATTGTCAAGTTTTCCACAAATATTGGTAAGCACGCAAGCGTTTATGGTAGTCATATAGTAACCAGTCCTCTTTTTTCCCAGTAAGCTGTCCATTTTTGATTAAGCTTAAGAAGTTTTAGGACAAGCAGTTGAAACCTTGAGTTAAAATTTAGCCTTTGAATGATATTTTTAATTTAGCAGAAAAAAAGATTAAAACTAAAATAATTATACCTATGAAAAACCACATCTCTACCTTAGAAAATTTAGTAATTAAAATACCGCTTACAGGGCTTATATAAATATCTTTTCCCCTTTCTTCTTTAGCTAATTTTTCGACTAACATCTCCTTATCTTTACTCCATTTGAAGGGTTTTAAATAAAGAACAGATGAATAATCATTCTTGAGGATTATCTGCTCTTTTAAGCTTTTTAAAAACCTCATTTTTGAAAATGCGTAGTCCCTTTCCCATCTGTGACCTGCAGCCTCTTTAAAAAAGGTCAGCGCTTTTGCCTCTCTAACAGATATATCACCACTGGATTTATCTTTGTTGATAAACCGTTCAGCTGTCTTTATCAGGAAAGATATATCTCTCTGAAAGATGTTATTTATTGATCTTAGCTCCCCTTCCGGGAAATGAGAGTAGATTTCAATGGAATCACTTAATTTCATCCTGTAACCAAAGTCATGAACAAAATTTATGAAAACCCCAGTAGCTACTAAAACTACAAAAATAGGAATATAAACCTTTTTTAAATTTTTTGTATAAAATCTTGTTTCAATCCCTTTTGGTCGTATAACCAATCCTATTAGCATCAAGGAAAGAATACCACTCTTAGTATTTAACCAGACATCCTCAATTGCTCCAACTCTATTGGGAACAAGCCATTGTACTGTCTCATCAAAAATTCCTACATAAAATGTTATTAGAATTGACCAAATATAAATATTTAAATCCCTTATGTCATTCTTCAATGCTTTAAAAGTGAGAATCCCCAAGGCGCCATATTCTATAAGATGAAATTTCTCTATGGGGAACTCTTTTAATGAGTTAAGGGCCTGAAGGTACAAAAGAGCTACTGTAAAAAGCCAGAGATAAGGTAAAACCCTTCTCTCCTTGCGATAAAAGAACAAATAGATTAAAATAAATAATCCTAAGAGGAAAGCTAATGCGTAGATTCCGGTTATTATAAGAGATTTTTGATCGGCAGAAAGAGGCTTCCATAATAAAGGTGTATATGGAATAGTAAGGCAAATTAGAACAATTAGTGATAGAACCTGCAGCCAATCAGAAATTCGTTTTGATTTTGTCATAAATTATAAGTAGAAGTCTATTCAAAAACTTAGGAAGTTTGCAAGGAGAAATTAACTGGAAAAAATATATTTTTTATTGACTGAATTTTAAAGCTAAACTATAGATTCTTTTATAAGTATCGTTTTAAGGTAAAACATGAGTCTAAAATTTAAGGCTGCTACAAATACCATTGTTCAAATTATAAGCAAACTAATCGTTCTTTTCATATCTGTAATAATAACGATTTACCTGACCAGATATCTTGGCCCTGAAGGATATGGAAAATACACCTTTGTATTTGTCTATATAACCTTTTTCCTTATGTTAGGAGATTTTGGACTGAACAACATCTTAATCAGGGAAATATCTAAAGAAAAAAATAATATAGATATCTTAATGGGAAATGCGTTAATCATAAAATTTTTATTTTCTATAGTTACTATCCTTCTTTCTATTGGTATCATCTATCTACTTAATTATTCAGTTGATACCAGAATTGGAGTCATCATAGCATCTATAACAATTTTATTCTCTGCTATCGAAACTCTTAAGATTCTCTTCCAAATCTATCTAAAAATGGAATACCAGGCTGGAATTGATGTTCTAACTAAGGCTATTTTCTTATTTTTGGTATTAGTTGCCATTTTTTATAAAAGAGGACTTTTTTTCATAATAGGTAGTTTTGTTTTATCCTCTGCTCTTGGCTTAATATTTATCATCTTTTTCTCTTTTAAGTTTTTAAAACCTAAATTCAAAATCGATTACTCTTTATGTATAAAACTGCTTAAAGAAACACTACCAATGGGAATATCATTAATGTTAACTATCATATATTGGCGAATTGATACTATCATGCTATCCTTAATGCAAGGAGATAAGGCTGTTGGCCTTTATAATCTTTCATACAGATTTATTGATTTGCTGATCCTTTTGGTTCCGGGAACAATTATGGTCTCTATCTTTCCCATAATGTCAGAACAGTTTAAAAATGATAAAGACTCCCTAAAAGCTACCTTCCAGAAGACTTTTGATATTATGGTTATTATCTCAGTTTTTTTTATCCTTGTCATAATGCTATCTGCTGAAAACATTATTTATCTTCTTGGTGGGGAAAAATTCAGAGAATCAACTCCTGCTTTGCAGATTTTAATTTTTGGGGCTGCTTTTATTTTCATTGCAAATATATATGGTTATCTATTAATTTCTGCAGGAAAACAAAAATTAAATCTACTTATAGATCTTATTGGTACTATTTTGAATATATCTTTAAATCTCTATTTGATACCAAAATTTAGCTTCATAGGAGCTTCAATTGCAACTTTAATAACGCAGGCAATCGTCTTAATTACTGGCATTTTGTTTGTGCTAAAATTTCTTCACATCAAAACCAACTTTCAAATAATCAATAAGATTATTGCCATAAGTATTCTTATTTGCCTTGAAATATTTGCCTTAAGAAGGCTAAATTGTAATCCAGTTATCATTATTATATTAAATTCTTTGACTTATTTGATATTAATTTTATTATTTAAATGTATTTTCTTTGCCGAGTTATATCAAGTCTTTAAAGAAAGTTTGAACAAATTTGGTCTAAAAAGTATTTTTACAAATAAAAACTGAATTTTTAAATATACACTTTTTTATTTTTTAAAGGTAAGGACTTAAGTGGAAAAAATACTCTGGCAGTCACTTGCAACCTATCCAAATCTTCCTTCTTTAGCCCTTTGGAGGGCAATTGAAATAAAAATCCTTTCAAAAATTAAAATTACTCCTCCTGTCTTAGATATTGGATGTGGAGATGGTTCTTTTGCAAAACTGATTTATAAGAATAGAATTTTTGAAGTAGGATGCGACATAATAAAAGAATATGCAAACTGCGCAAAGAAAAAAGGAATTTATTCTCATATAAGTGTAAATGATGCTTGCAAAATATCTTTCAAAAATGCCTCGTTTTCAACAGTCTTTAGTAATTGTGTATTTGAACATATACAAAATTATCAAGAAGCTTTAGAAGAAGTTTATAGAGTACTAAAACCAGGCGGTAGTTTCATAACAACAGTCCCAAGTGAAAAATTTCATGAATATCTTTACTACTATAATTTCTATATAAGAAAAGGAAAGAAGGATAAAGCAGAAAAATACCTTTCTGATTTAGATAAAGCCATTGAACATTTTTATTATAAAAGTCCTGAAGAATGGAAAACTTTATTACTAAAAATAGGGTTTGTTTCAATAAAAACACATTATTATATCCCAAAAGAAACAGAGCAAGTTTGGAATCGCATTGATAATTTTTATAATAAAAAAAGAATAGCAAATTACTCTTTACGTAAAATCATGACTATGAGAAAATTACAATTTATAGCAAAGACTATGATTCCATTTTCAATGATCTATTTATCTAAATATTACAACAAGACTTTGAAACCTGGTGAAAAAGGTGGTGCTTTATTAATAATAGCTATTAAATAGATGTCTAAAATACTTGATCAGATAAGCAATTTTTTCTGCCAAAGAAAAATATATTTTTTTATCTTCATAGTAGTGGTGTATAATTTAAATTTAAGAGAAATTGGCGCAGGAGATACAACACCAGCTAAATATCTCCCTGTTAGCATTATCAAAGAATTTAATTTAAATTTGGATGAATTCCCTCTCATTTATAAATCTTTAATAAATAGAGACTATGCATTCATCCAATATTCAAAAGGTCATTACTACTCAAGCTACCCAATAATGGCTGGCATATTAGCCCTTCCTATTTATTTTTTCTCTATAAGTTTATTAGGTTTTACAATAAACACTATGAATATTGACATCCTTTCTAAAATTAGCGCCTCTTTTATTGCGGCTTTATCAGTGCTAATATTATTTATAACATTAAAAAGACTTACTGATGAAAAGATTGCTTTCTATATCTCCCTTATTTATGCTTTTGGTACCAGTACATGGTCAATTAGTAGCCAGAGTTTATGGCAGCATGGTCCTTCAGAGCTTTTTTTAATTCTCGCTTTTTATTATATGCTTAGAGGTTTAGAAAAAGATAAATATGTAGTATATTCTACCTTGTTTTTATCTTTATCTGTAGCAACAAGATTGACAAATACTTTACCAGTTCTTATCTTTTTTATTTATATAATCCAAAAGCATCGAATCCAGCTTTTAAAAATTATGATTTTCCCTGTGGTGGTTGGAACTTTATTATTTTCATATAACCTATATTTTTTTAATACCCTAACAGGTGGTAATGCTAAGCTATGGGAGCTAACTCGAACAACCACAGGAGTAACGGAATTCTGGTCTTTCAATTTTTTAGAAGGTTTTTTAGGACTTCTGATTAGCCCAAGCAGGGGTCTGTTAATATATTCTCCTTTCTTTATCTTTTCTTTTATTGGAATTTTAATAATATTTAAGGATAAAAAACTTCCAAATTTTCAAAATGGATATCTTCTTTTTAGATATACAGTTCTATCTATTTCATCAATAATTTTTCTTTATAGTTTCTACGCAGTATGGTGGGGTGGTTATACTTTTGGACCAAGATATTTGACAGATATTGTTCCTCTCTTGTGTATATTTTTGATTTTCATTTGGGATAGAATATTTAAAAGTAAAATAATAACTATATTATTTCTTTATTTAGTAATCTTTTCAATTTTTGTGCATTTCATTGGAGCATTTTACTATCCTTCAGGATCTTGGAATAGTTCACCAAAACCTGTTAACTTTAATAGAGAAAGGTTGTGGGATTGGAAGGATTCACAAATATTGAGGTGTGTCAAATCTGGATTCACAGTTCCTTGGTTAGCGAAATATTCTTTTTGGTTAATTTTCGATGAATCATAGATGTACAAAAAAATTGACTTATTAATAATATATATTGCTTTTTTCTCTCGAAACTTTGAAGAAATAAAGGATGTAAAACATTCTTGAAAATTTAAAAGTTAAGGGTTAAGTTTTTATGACATTAATTTTAATATCTTCAACTTTCCAGATAAAATAAAGCCATGAAAATAACTGATGTTTTAGTAAATAGGTTGATGCAACTTGCTGGGTTAAAATTTAAAGGAAAGCATCTTAGGGCTTTTTTGCTATATAATAACCCAAAAAAATTTTTAAATTATTTAAGAGCAAATTCTGAAAAGAAAAAAAGAAAAATTGAACTCAAAAGTCTTCCTTATGTTTTAAACTTAGAACCAAACAATACTTGTAATTTAAAATGTCCATTGTGTTGGGTTCCCAACCCTATCAAGCCTAAAGGTTATATGTCTTTTGAAAATTTTAAAAAAGTAATAGATGAAATAGGGGATTATCTCTATCTTTTAAACCTCTATAACCTTGGTGAACCTCTTTTACATAAAGATATATACAGGATGATAGAATATGCTAACAAGAAGAAAATATTTACTTCCATAAGCTCAAACTTTTTAATTTTTAACGAAGAAGATGCTGATAAAATGATTGCTTCCGGTCTTGATTATTTGAGGATTAGCCTCGATGGAACAAGTCAAGAAACATATCAGCAATACAGAGTAGGAGGAAATTACAACAAAGTAATAGAGAATATAGAATTGCTTGTAAGTAAGAAGAAAAAAATAAAAAGTAAAATTCCTTTTATTGATTGGCAGTTTTTAATCTTTAAACATAATGAACACGAAATTTCAAATGTTAAACCTCTGGCTGAAAAACTTGGAGTTGACGGAGTGTTGATATCATCAGCTCATGCTTATGGACATGAAAAGGAATGGCTCTCTGAAGAAAGGGGTGAATATTATGCAAATCCTGAAAATATAGATTCCTTTTGTTTTTTATGGAACCAAGTTCTCATAAATTATGATGGAGAAGTAGCTCCCTGCTGTAGCCACATAGCCCAGATTGCTCCTGAATTTGGAAATATCTTTAGACAAAGTTTTAAGGAAATATGGAACAATGAAAAGTTTAAATCAGCAAGAGCAATTTTTAGTTCTTCTGACGAACATAAGCAAAGAATTGAGAATTTAGTCTGCTATCAATGTAGCATAGCAATACCCTTTCTCTCAAAGGAGAACAGAAAATGAATTTCCTTCTTATGAAAATACTCAATTCAAAACTTCTTGTTATTCTACAAGAAATCAATTGACAGGTTTTTACATTTTTTCAATATATACTATTAGTATGTAACATTTTCTTTTGTCATTATAACCTTCATTCATATGAAGGAGTAGAATAAAGTTGACTCGTAATTGGGAGTATTAAGTGGAAGCTTGCTATATAACGACATTTCGTTGTAATGCACACTGCCTGATGTGTGATATTTGGAAAAAACCACCTGGGGATAGAAAAGAAATAGGGCATGAATTATTGGAAAAATTGCCAGAAGGTCTCAAAAAAATAAATATAACAGGAGGAGAACCAGGGCTAAGAAAAGACTTACTAGAGATTGTTTCAACTCTTCATAAGAAAACTAATAAAATTGATATCAGTACTAATGGGTACTTTACAGAAAGACTTGTTGAAGTAGGAAAAAAATTCCCGGATGTTGCATTCCGAATAAGTGCAGAAGGTTTTCCTGACTTAAATGACAAGCTTCGTGGAATAAAAAATGGTTTTGACAGAGCCTTAAAGACAGTAATTCGCCTGAAGGAAGTCGGAGTACAGAATGTAGGATTTGGAATTGTTATTTCAGACAAAAACAAGGATGACCTTTTAGATTTATATCACCTCTGCGCAATGATGGGAATAGAGTTTGGAAGTTCTACAATGCACAACTCATTCTACTTTAATAAGTTCGACAACAAAATCGAGGATATAGATAATACAGTAGAGAAAATGTATAAGTTTATTGAGTCTCTTTTACAATCTAAGCGAAAAGATATAAAACTTCGTATAAAAGACTGGGGAAGAGCTTTTATTAATTACGGTTTACTTAAACATATCCAAGGTGAAAAACGTCCTATTCCCTGTGGAGCAGCAACTGAACTTTTCTTTTTAGATCCCTACGGTCAAATATTGGCGTGCAATGGATCTGAAACTCCCTGGATTATGGGAGATCTCAAAGAAAAATCTTTTAATGAAATCTGGCATAGTAAACAAGCAGAAAAAATAAGAAAAACTGTTGCTGAATGCCAGAGAAATTGCTGGATGGTTGGAAGTGCAAGACCTGCTATGAGAACTTATCCTTGGATTCCACTTTTGTGGATTATAAAAAATAAAATAAAATTGGTGATGAAAAAAAATATTTGGTGCTGAGGGTCTATGAAGAAAAATAAAATTATTAAGTCTCAGCCAAAAAAGCATATAGCAGTAATAGGAGCCAAAGGGCTTCCTTCTAAAGGTGGTGGGGAAAGAGTTGCTGAAGCCATAATTAAAAAAGCTCTTACTAAGGGTTTTAAAGTTTCTGTTTATGGTAAGAGGGATTACTGCGGTGATTATTCTACTCATAATAATTTAGAATTAATTTTAATCAGCGATTTAAAAGGAAAACATCTCAGCGCTTTTTCTTTTGGTTTTTTTTCTACAATTCATGCCTTATTATTTGGTAAATATGACTTAATTCATCTGCATTATGCTGATTTTGGCTATCTCGCTCCTTTACTAAGGCTACGTTTTAAAGTTATTGGCACTTCCCACGGCGCTGAATATAACAGAGATAAATGGAGCAGGATAGCAAAACTATGCTTCAAATTGTTTGAAATCCTGTTTGTAAAATACGTTAATGTATGCACTACTGTCTCTAAAACATTAGCTGAACATTATGCTAAAAAATACAATAAAAATGTTTTATTTATTCCTAATGGCGTAGATTTTGATAGCATTAATTTTTCCAGTAATGAATCCTATAAAAATAATAGGTTCCCATTTGATAAATATATTTTGTTTTGTGCAGGAAGGATTATTCAAAGTAAAGGATGTGATATATTATTAAAAGCAAACAGACAACTGGGATTAAAAGTGCCTTTAGTAATTATTGGTGATAAAGAAAGTGATTTATCTTACAAACAATACTTAGAAAGCCTTGCTGAACCAAATGTTGTTTTTATAAATTTTATAAAATCAAAAGAAGATTTATTCGAGATAATTTTACAATGTAAATTTTTTATTTTTCCATCAACTTACGAAGCTATGTCAATGATGCTTTTGGAGGTTGCATCACTAAAAAAAGGAGTTATTTGTAGTGATATCCCCGAAAACAGAGATGCTATTGGCAAAAATGCTATATATTTTAAATCAGGTGATAGTAACAGCTTAGCAGAAAAATTATTATATGCCTTAGAACATGAGGATGAAATAAACACTCTTGGTCAAAAAGCATTTGATTGGGTAAGGATAAACAGGAATTGGGATAAAATAACCGAGACATATATAGACCTGTATAAATCAATTTAGTTTTCAATCAATTCCAAAAGTAAAATATTACTTTTGGTAATTTCAGAAAAATTGCTGGAGTAAATGAGTATTGGGTTAGTAGTTGCTAACCGTTTCAAAAACCCTAATACAGAATAGTAATAAATATTCTAAGAATAAAAGGAACACTTAAAAGATAACTCTAAATAATAACTAAAAAGAAAAGAGGGGAAGTTAGTTAAAATCTTTCTGTTGACCCTGTCATCGATTCTATATATAACCCCTTTTAAAGAATACATAATATAAAACTAAAAGGTTCACCCTTTATCAATAAATGCGATGAAAAACGATTTAAAAGAGATAGAACAAAGAGAAAGTCATTTCTATGACAGCATTTATAATACATATGACCCCTCATCTCAAATTGTAAACATCAACCAAATAAACTGGCCTCCTTTTAATTTTGTATTGGACTACCTCGGAGATTTGAGAGGGAAAAGAGTCCTCGATTGCGGATGTGGAATCGGATGGTGTTCTGTAGTTTTTGCTTTAAAGGGGGCTGAAGTCTTTGCCTTTGATCTTTCTGAAAAGGGAATAGAAGGAACTAAAAGGTTAGCAGAAAAAAATGGTATGAGCAGAAAAATCAAAGCAGAGGTAATGAGCGTTTATGAATTAGAATATCCGGATAATTTTTTTGATATTGTTTTTGGAAATGCCTTTTTGCACCATATTGATGTACAGAAAGGTGGTAAAGAAATATCAAGGGTATTAAAAAAGAATGGGATAGCTCTCTTTATTGAGAATTCAGCCAACAATAAACTTCTGATGTGGACAAGAAGAAACCTGCTTGGCAAATTTGGGTCAAAAAGATTTGGTACAGAAGATGAAATGCCACTCTCTGAGAAGGAAATTAAGACCTTTGGTTCTTTTTTTAAAAAAACAGACCCTCACTATCCAAACTTCGTATTTTTCCAGCTCCTTTCACACCATTGGATATTAAAAGGTGAAATATTAGAAAAAACTTTAAAAGGATTTGATAATCTCATTGTAAAAATAATTCCAAATCTTTCCAAATATAGCTTTGAACAAGTTGCAGTATTTCTCAAATAGCTCATAAACCAGGCAAGATAACTAAACTATATATTTTATATTCCTATCCATTTTTAACCAACTCCTCTTTATTATCTGCACTATGATATATACAAACATCACATTATTTTTCTTTTCCATCTTTAGCTCTTTTACAAAATGGATATCCTAAGAGTCATGTTACTCGGAACTGTAATATGTTGGTTTAACTATGTGTTTTATTTTTCTTAAAATATCATAAAACCTGATGAAGAATGGGAAAATAAGGTATGCAACTAATTTGTTTGAAAGTATCTTGTCAAGTAAAATATATAGTCTAATGATTTTTATTATTCTGATATCCTTATTTAGAGCTTTATAGAGTTTTACAAGAGGCCTGAAGTATCTTTTTATGAATAATACTCTATTCTTTAAAATCTTTGGATAATCTAGTATTGTATCTTCCATATAGCTACTCAAATGCTTCTGTTCTTCATTGACAGGAATAAACCCTTTTTCTTTACAATAATTATGAGCTACTGTGCCTGGATATGGGTAAAATATAGTCACTTGCATACTATTGGGGGGGCCTATTTGGCTATTAATCTTTATTGTATCTAACATAGCTGCCATATCTTCTTGTGGAATACCCACTATATTAAAAGAATGGGTTTTAATGTCAAATTCGTCACAAATCCTGAATGCATTTCTTATTTGCTCATCACTAATTCTGCGGTTTAATATATTATTGCGAATTATATTGTTACCACTTTCGATTCCAATACTTAGTTTTTTGCAACCTGAATCCTTCAGGAGTCTTGCAACACCTTTATTAATAAGATTTGGCCTCATACAACATGTATAAGGAAGTCCTATCTCTTCTTTATAAGT